>CAZMNG010000078.1:2235-10055 GCA_964567505.1 uncultured Chthoniobacterales bacterium | reverse complement strand
GCCTGAGCGGGGTCGAAGGCCGCTTGTGGCCCTTGAAAATGTCCAAACTCCAGGGTCTGCACCTCCGACATTTAGCTTCGCAAATGTCGGAGGTGCAGACCCGACCCTGCCACCTAACGTCGACCATTCCTCACGGAACCGGGATGAGCAACGCTTTGTTAGTCACGGTCGTTAGGCCGTCAAGGGTATCCAAAAACATCGAATCGAGGGGCGATGCCTGGCGAAGGTGCCAAAGCACTTCCGCATTGTTCCAAGCGGATTCCCGCGCGGCGCTTACGCCCCACGCGGCAACCAAATCCTCCAGGTGAGAAGCGGGCGGAAGCGCGTCGCCAAGGAGGCGGACATGGAGTGTCCGTTTTGCAGACTCAATAATGCCGTCAAGTCGCCGTCGATGCAGATCGATTGAATCTTCTCGAAAGTGTCCAATCCTTCGGCGATTGATTTCGGGGGAGTTGCTGCGGTTCCGCAAAGAACCGGATCATAGGGGAACATAGGCTAAATCGTCTCTTTATGCCGGAGGTTATTGGACGGCCTCAGTTACGAAGGTGGCCTCGTACCGGTCGATTGTCATAAGAGATGTTCCATTTGAAGTTTTGATCGTTGGGATTGTCAGTTTTTGCTTCTTTCGTCCGCTATCAATTTCGACAGCAACTTCGCAAAAGGATCCCTGTGGTGGTGTTTCCCCAACCGTTGCCGCTACGGAGCCAGATGAAGGAAATTCCCTCCGCCGTCATCTACGAAGATGTGGCCGCCATAGGATCCTTTTGCAATATCCGCGGGTAACGGCCCGGCCGCGGAGGTGAAGGCCTCCTTTGCTTTCCCTCCGGCAAAGCTGAAAATGACGCCGGCCTGTGTACGATCGACGAATGTTGCGCCGCCTCGAGCCGCGTCCACTTTCCCTGTCACCGAGACCAGGATACGGACAATCTGTTTCACGTCTCCGTTGGTGCCCGCATAGTCGCTCCAGCTCTTTGCCGAGCGGAACTGAATCGTTAATAGCGCTCATGACTTCTTGCCGCCGCTGATCGCCTTGAGCAGCCGCTTTTCCTGCAGCCTGGTCGCTTCCAGCATAAAAGTAGCCGGCCTTCGGATCGGTTTTCCAGGGCCGGACCGTAAGTTTGTCCGACGGGGGTGGAAGCGCTGCCCGTGCATCACGAATCTGCTGAACAATGCCCTTCTCGGTTTCGTTCAATTCCCGCACAGGGACTTCCGGAATGTTCAATTCCAATTTACCGGAGACTTTCTGAATGTGTTGTTTCTGCCCGCGAACGACCCGCGGCAGAATTGTTGGCCAGTCGCGTTTGGCCAGCGCTATTTCGACGTCACGTCCACGCTGCAGCAGTTGCGTGGCCCGCGCAGTGTCTTCCTGCTGCCGCGGATCTTTGGAAGGAGGCGCCTTGGCAACGATAGCCCGGATGCCGTCGAGAATGGCAACTCCTGCGCCTTGTGCCGAGAGGACAGCGGTCTTGTCGCCGACCAGATCCATGAACCAGATTGCAGCATTAAGCCGGTCGGTGTCAGTCATCTGGGCGAGGCATTCGAGAATGAACCGCTGCTCCTGTTCTGCGTTGGTAAGCGCCCGCCTCGCGAGTCCGTAGCCGCGAGCGGTGGGATCAGGTTTCTCAGCGAGAAAATTTTTGGCCGCCTCTTTGATCTGGCTGTCATCATGAGTTTCCTGTGCTCCGGCGGGCTGGGTGAGCCATCCTGCGTTGGCGTCTCCAAAGCCGGAGGCGAGGTCCAGTATGCCGGGCGAATTAACGATGCCCTCCTCGCTTTTCTGCTCGACAATGACCGGTAACCCAATCCGCAGCCCAGATTTCCACTGCTTCATATTATCCAGGACCCCGGAGTTGCAGGCGGCAAGAGCGCGAGCCAACTGGCCCGCCGTCAGTGGCACTGACGGTACATTGGTTTCGCCCAGATTCGGATCAGGCTTCGATGGCCCCGCGTCATTCCAGAGTGGTAACACATACTCCGCCAGCGCCTGGATCGTGATTCCCGCCCCGCAGGTTTGTTGCCCTTGGCCGCCTTCGAAGCCGATTCATAGTCAGCCTTGATTTTGTCGAGCCATTCCTGAAGCTCAAGGCTCTTTCCCTTGACGACACCGGAGGTTACAAAAGTCACTGTGTCCACGCGCTCGATCACGCTGACGGTTGTGGATGCCGGAACGTTTGTTCTCGTTGCGTCGATAAAGATGAACCGGGCGCTTTCAGCGACACTCATCGCCTCTTCCTCGAGCTTCTGCCCGCCTGGCTGGTCAATCACTTTATCGTCGACGATAGTCTTCTCAATTTCCTCATGAAGGTTGGAGGCGTCGTCCCCAATCTTCATTATCTCCTTCCTCCACGGTTCCCACTGCTTAAAGGCATCATTGCTGTAGATCCCGACCACTGTCGTCATGAATTGGAGGCTTCTCGCCTGGGTGTCCAATTGCGACCGCAGGGCATTTTTTCGAGCAATGAACCCGTCCAGCTTTTCGCGGAAGGACTTCGGAGCCGGTGCGGGAGCTTTCGCCTCGGGTTGGAGCTGTAGCGCAGGCGCCTCTCCGGAAGGCAACGCGCGGGTGTGCTCCTGGAAGAGGTGCTCGGCGGAACCTCCCGCGGAGACCAGTTGAGCCGCTGTATCCGCCTGGCATTCAGTAGGATGACCGGAGGGCATGGTGGCCAGTTCGCCGATAAGCGGAATTGCGGGGGATGACTGCTGGATTGTGTGCGACAACTCGTGCGCGATCAACAGCCGGCCTGCCGGGGTTGAGGGCGCGAACCGGCCGGATCCGAATACCACCGCATTTCCAACCGGGATGCGCGTTCCCGCTGCAACAAGCCGTGACCGGAGAAAATGGTAGCGGATTCCGCGTGGGCCTGCGGTCTGCTTGATGCGAATTGGCGAAGGCGGTTCACGGCGCACTGCTGTAGGGTGTCAGTCCTGCAGCCCATTTCCCGCTGCTGAACCACATGCGCCAGCTCATGTGCGAGCACACGGCGTGCCCGCGCGGTTTCGAGAGCAAATTTGCCCGCGGCGAAAACGATATTTTCCCCGTGAGTAAACGCGCGTGCCCCGAGTCCGCGCGCGAGGCTATCGGCCTCGCGGTCAGTCGCGACGCGAACACGCGAAAAATCGTGACCGAAGCGCTGCTCCATATCCTTTCGGGCCGAAGCGGGCAGAGGCCCTCCGATCGACTCAATGCGGCCTCGCAGTTGCGCCGGCGCTGTCGAGGGCCTTGATTCGATTGAGGTAACGGGTTCAGGCGTATATTCCGCCTCAGGCCGCCGCGCAATCGCGACATCAGCGGCGCGATTAGCGGCATCTTCGGGCGAAGAGCCAGTCGCAAACGAGGCACTTACAGCCGGCTTAGGTAGCCGCTCGGCGTTGATGTCCCGGTCAATGGCTGGTTCCACCAAAGGGACATTACTCTGCGCTACGCTCGAACGGCTGGACCTGAGGGCCGCCGCCGATGCTGATGCAGGCTTTGCCTGAGTTCGCATTCTGGTGAGCATAGTCGCTATTCTCTAATGTCCTCGCTATTCTCTAATGTCCTGTCCCCGAAATACGTGCATGTTTCGTCCCGCCACTGCCAGACGAAACATGCACGTATTTCGGGGACAGGACATTAATATGAAATTGTATCGGCTACTTCTTGGCGCGCTAACCGTCTGGCGCCTAACACATTTTTTTCAGGCAGAAGATGGGCCCTGGGATGTCGTGATCAAATTGCGGCGTTCAGCGGGGGTGGGATTCTGGGCAAAGCTGCTCGACTGTTTCTATTGCCTGAGTCTGTGGATCGCGGCGCCGGTCGCATGCCTGCTTGGCAAAAGCTTTGCGGAGCGCGCTTTCTTGTGGCCTTCGCTTTCTGCGGCCGCTATTCTCCTGGAACGAATCACGAATCCACCGCCGAGCGTGCCGCAGGCGCTGTATGTGGAGGATCCGGACGAGGAGCAAAAGAATGGCTTGTTGCGGACAGAGAAGGCAGGAGATCAATGCCCAGGCGATGGGGATTCCGCAGCCGGATAATCGGGCGAAGATTGTGGCCGAGAAGCAACCGGCGGCTGATACGCGCGGCGCGAAGTTTCAATACGTCGGCAAAACAGCAATGACCGCGCTCGGCCTGGGGTCCGGACTGCAGTATCGCTTTAGTCATCCCGGCGCGATCCTTGAGATCGATTGGCGGGATAGAGCATCGCTGGCGGCCGTACCGAACCTCCGTCAAATATAAGGAAGAGGCCAAGCCTCGCGGTGCCGCGCCCGGAGCGCTCAATCTGCCGGATGCCCCGTGCAGTCTCGCTATATTTTTACAACTGCAATACCGCCGACGGTCATCCCGACCGGAATACCAAGGACGCCGTCCTGCTGAATTGTGGTCGCACTTTCAGTGACAAGACCGGCCGGGATCCCCGCAGGGCAAATGCCGATTTCAGCCAGCGTCCGGTCAAGGGATTCCGGACTGAAAATTTCCTGGCGTAATAGGTCCTGGTGTTTTTCCGGGTGGAGCGAAAGGTCAAACGTCAATATCATGAGACCACCCGGCTTCAGCACACGGAGAGCCTCGATCAAGGCGTAGCGCTTGCGGCGCAGGTGTTCAACCACGGAAATGCTTGTGACGACGTCAGCACTCGCAGATTCAATCGGCAGGTTGAAGAGCGAACTGAACCGGGGTCGATAGCCATGTCTCTTTGCCCATCGGAAGAAACGAGGTTCAATTTCTGGATCGCCGCGGTTGTCCCAAAGATAATCGAGGTCATACAGTTCGACGTTCGCGCCGCGATTCGCCAGGAAAGGCGCCCAGGCGCCGCGCCCTCCACCAATGTCGGCGATTTGGAGGCCGGCAACACCTCCTGGAAATAGTCGCGCCAGTTGCTGCCAGGCAAAAAGGTACTCCCATTGTTTCGAGGCGTGCAGGTAGATGCCCGCGTCCTGGCTCCAACCATGCTGACTGATCGGCGTGCGCGGCAGGTCCGCCGCCTCGAAAATGGCCGCCAGGATGTCGCCTAGTTCGCGCAGGTGCGGATGGCCGTAGACAGCGCTCGCAACGACGGCGCCCTGATCGACTTTACGCCGCTCGATTATCTGACACGCGGCGGTCAATACGCGCTCAGGCTCGATCGATGTCATGCATTCCGGCTTTGACAGTCCGCGCGGACATCGGCTGAGCCAGGTCGGACTGGACCACCAGCAGTTGCCGCAGCCGGAAGCCGTGAGATTCACGTTATGCGAATAGCCGAAGAATTGGTCGTCGGTCGGTCCAAACAGAACGACGCTCGGCGTATGCAGAGCTCGCGCCAGATGGACTAAGCCGGAGTCACCGTCGATGTGGAGCTGTGCATGCTTGATAAACCACGCACTCTGAGAGAGTGACGCCCGTTGTACGAGATCGATGTCGACGCCCGGAATTGGTCGACTGTTTCGAGAACCCAGCTGGATGATTCGGAGCCACGGTTTCGCTTCTTTCAGTTTGCGAATCAGCTCAGTCCAGTGCTCGAAGGGCCAGCATTTCGTGGCGGCTCCGGGCGCAAGGCGAACGTTATTGTCGAATCCATCGTGAACCGTCACGTACGCTGCGGAAGGGTCGCGAAGGCAGTTTTCAAAAAGATCGTATGCCGCGGGATCAGGGGCAAGAAACAGGGGCGCATCAGCTTCTATCGACAAGCCGGTCAGCCATCCCAGAGAGGTCCGCCTGTCATAGCCATGCCGTACACAAATGCGACCCCACAAACCGTCGAACTGTGGTTCCTCCCGGAAGAAGCCATCGAAGGTCGCATACCGTCGTAGTGCTTCTTCGAGGCGGTCCGCGAAATCGGCATCAACTCGCCTGAGCTTGCCTGAATTCCGGATTTCGCAATTGACTAAAGAATGGATTCGCAGGGAAAGGTCGCACCGGCGCATGGCATCCGGAAAACTCGGTGCGGGATGAACGGCACGGACGAAGCGGGCCTGGTGAAATACAAATCGCGCGACCTCCGGCGTATGGTAGAAAACTTCCGTATAACATTCTGGAACAGACGACTGAAGATGACGAAGCAATTGCGCGGCGACAATCAGGTCCCCGATCCCGCCGGTAATCTCTGCCGCCACGTGGATCGGTTCGACCGGTTTCACGCCTTTGAAGGAAGCCGTCTGGAAACTCTGTTGCGCGGGCCGTGTGGCTATGGCCGGTACTTTCTCGAGAACCTTTTGCATGACATCGTCGGCGGTGAGGGTTTTCAAACACTTCAAATGATGTTCGCAATCGCGGCGCCCCCAGCTCCCCGCATGGCACGCCGCCTGGCATGGCAGACCTTTGGTAATCGGATGAAAATTTCTAATGCGCATACCTTCTCGTTCCGGGCTCGTGATCCCAAAGATCCCGAAGGCCGGTACTTCAAGCACGGCTGCAAGATGCATAAGGCCGGAATCGTTTGAAATGAGCGCCACGCATTGGCGCAGCAGCGCGGCGGTATCGACGAGTGTCAACGCCCCGACAAAATTGCGTACGTGTTCGGGCCAACGGAACTCGCGCTGAAAATAGGTTCCCTGTGTGATCAGGTCCTCCTGAGTGCCTACGATCACAACGGACCCGAGGCTTCGCGCCAGTTCGTCGAACCCGTGCCACTTTTTCCACGGCCACTCGGCTTTGCAGCCGGGATGAATTGCGACCGTACCCCGGGGAAGGTCGAATCGCCTCGCCGATGCCATTGCAAACGGCTCCGGCAACTCCCCCTGCCAGCCCATGTCGCGCGCAATGCGATCGACGCTTCGGCTGTCGCCCTCCGCCAGCCATCGGGCCTGATCGAACGCGAAGGCCCGTCGCGCCCGGACCAGGTTTGACATCGGTGCGCTCCAGGCCGTGAACGCGGCGATTTCATATTCAGTCCGCCCGATTTCGCCGGGCAAAGTTTGCAACCCATAATGGGCGGCGCGGCCGCTCCCGCCGCGAATGCTCGGCACTTGAATTAACCGATGAATCTCCGGCGCCCCTCGGAGCAATTGAGTTACTTCCGGGTAGTCGGTTGCGAGCAGTACGTCCACTTCAAACCCGAGGCGGTGCGCAACTCGGATGAGCGGCGTGATGCGCAAAATGTCTCCAATACCCTGCGCTGCGCAGATGAGCGCCCGGCGTTTGATTGCATCTGGATGCAGGGATCCGGAGTCTGCATTGGTCCCCCATCCGGCGTAAAACGAATAATCATCGCCGAGCAGGATTTTGACATCGTCCAGCGCCCGCCTCAGGTACCGGGAATCGGTGGTCAATTTTGGACTCGTATTTTCCCCATGCATGAGGCCGACCATGATCCGGCGATCCTCCAGAGCCTTCACCCGGGCCTGTGTGTCCGCCCACACGAAGCACGTATCTTCGCCGACCCGGATATCCGCGAAGGGATGAGCTTCAAAAAATGAACGTTTGTAGCAGAGGCTCGCGCCATAGACCCAAGGGCGCTGGCCCGGTGGATAGACATATTCCCACGCATTCGCCTCGTCCGGTGCGTAAAACAGCACGCGATCCAACCCGCAGATATCGGCGTCCGTCGCAAGCAGCTGCTCGACCTGGTAGGTCAACCGCCAAGGTGCGTACCAGTCGTCGTCGTCCCAGTGCGCGATGAGGGTTCCTTTGGTGTGAGTACACGCAAGATTTCGCTTCGCTCCGGTCGACGCGGATTGCACCAATTCGAAGTATCGAATTCGTGGATCGCACGGAACGAGATCACCGACACGGTCCGTCCCGTCGTCGATGATGATCAATTCCTTGTTGGGGTAATCCTGACGCAGAAAGTAGTGGATTGCCCGCGGAAGAAATCGCCGGCGGTTGCTCGTCGGCATAATACAAGACACCAGCGGCAATTGGCCAA
>CAZMNG010000078.1:0-2135 GCA_964567505.1 uncultured Chthoniobacterales bacterium | reverse complement strand
GTCACGTCCGCGAAACAGGTGAACGCTGGGGAAGTATTGACTTCGAAACAATACCATCGCCCGTCCGGTGTGCAGCGGAGGTCGAGGCCTGCCACCAAAAGGTTCATCGATTCCGCCGCTGTTTTGCACCGGGCAGCGATATCGCCGGGGAGACTGCAGGCCTCCATCTCGACTCGTCCGGTCGCGTAGCGATAGTCATCTGCCTCCGAGATCACCTTACAGGCAAACACCTCCTGCCCGACGACGTGCACCCGATACTCAGTGCCCGGTACGTACTGCTGAAACTGGGTTGGACAGGAGGTTATATTCGCAAGCCTGTGCGTATGTTCGAGGGTTAAAGACGACACGATACTTCGAATCCCGCTGACGGATTTATAGATTACCCGATCGTGTTCTCGCCAAAATTCCAGCGCGCTGTCCGGGTCGGTGGTTATTAACGTATCGGGTATGAGAAATCCGAGCGATTCGATCCAGGACGCTTGATAGGGCTTCGAGCTGTTAGCCGCCATATCGCATGGCCGATTCAGCACGAGAGCAGGAGTCAGGTCCGACCACGAAAGCAGGATATCTTCAACGGCCAGCGCGTGCTGCCACGCTTCGCTATTCTCACCGGCGCTCGCAACGGCAGACAATTTGCGTGAGTCGTTGGGTCGAAGATAAACCGCCTTTACGGTGGCGAGATCGACTGTGTCGGCGCCCAGGCGGACCACACCCTCGACACGACTCCCTACAAATAACTCAACTTCCGTGTCGCAGATCGCCCGCTGGTCGAGCAAAGTGACATCACAGCCCGATCGTGCAAGCGTGTCTCGTACCGCGGCGAGCGGAGGGTCGGCCGGGATGCCCCAGAGCAGAATCGTTTCGGCGGATCTCACTCACAACCTCGTCAGTCCGCCCCGGAGATACTCCAGCACAGCATCCGCTACCGAATCTCTTGAGAAGTCCGGATAAACGTCAGCGCTGACGAAATGTGAGTTGGGATCCGGCCCGGAGAAATGAACTGCGAGCAAGTCGACTCCGGCAAGACGGGCGAGGCCTAGTGCGTGCCGCTCCAGTACAGGGTCGGCTTTACCAAACACCCGGCTTCCAACCACGGTCAACGTCGCGCCAATAGGCGTTGTTTCGGCGCTGGTCGAGCCGGTTGGCAAACCGGCCTGCCGGCGTACAGGCTTTGTCGGGATTCCGGCCTGGGCGGCGACGCTGACCCATTTCTCACGCCGCCAGTAAGTTCCTGAGAGGGATGTCGGGTTAGGTCGATTCAGCACAGGACATCGAAGCCGCGATAGCCAGAACAAGAGAAAGGCGGTCATTTCACCAGCCACATAACTTCGGTCCTCAGGAACGATATCAACGAGTTCGTTTTCGAAAACCCAGGGGAGCAGAGCCAACACTCCGGTGATTTCGCTTTGATCCAGCACCTTTCCTTCTGCGACGGCTGTCGCGCCGTCTGCACTGTTCAGGCGCTGGCGCCAGCCGCATACGGAGAGATCCGCAGAAGTCAGGACTGCGACAGGTTGATGCACCCACTGCGAAACAACCAACGCGGGAGTCTGGTCCCACCGGTTCGCTACGATGACGATCATGATCTCAGGTAACCTCTGAGGGGTTTTTGAGGTGGCGAAAACTCGGCAGGGCCGAGCGATGAACGGGAGTAAGCTTATAGATGACGCAGGAGTCTCTCTACTTCTTCCTTCTGCCTTCTTCCTTCTTACTCTTCTTCCTAGCCCTGCGGGCCGACCTGAGGACGTTCTTCCGGGGTGATAAACGCCGCTTTCGTAGCACTCCCGCCTGCGACCTGGGTACCGGCGGCCATCTGGACCTTGGGCGTCGTCTGGAGAACCGTATCGGTGTCCTTTTGGATCTTCTCGAGCGCTGCGATACCCTTGCCACCACCGCCCGAGTCCTTAACGTCTTTTACTTCGTTCTTTGGCGTGAAGCCGGATGACCTTGTTTACTCAAACGGGCTGGGCTGGGCCATCGAGGAAGTCCAGGCGATCACGCACACCGGCACGCACGTCGATGCTCCGTACCATTACGGTCCCACCTCGGAAGGTAAGCCGGCCCGCCACATTGATGAGGTGCCGTTGGAGTGGTGCTTTGCCCCTGGTGTTGTGTTGGACATGCGGCACAAGGCC
>CAZMNG010000077.1:0-10068 GCA_964567505.1 uncultured Chthoniobacterales bacterium | reverse complement strand
AGACTCAGCGACCTATCTTGCTCCAAATGGGGCTGAATAATTCGAAAACGCTCGAGCGCCATCTTGCGAGCCGATTCCTGCAACGATGCGAGTTCGTCCATGACGCTCTTCTAAAGAACTCGTCATTATGCCAAATATCGAGCAAAAACTTATGCCAAATAATTCGCAAAGTGACACCTTCGGAGGACCCAATGATCTGGCGACCGTCACCGCCAGGCCGCCGGCGCTGTTCCTGCCGGAGCCGAAGGCCTCGGAACGTTTATCCGCAACAGGAACACCCGGCGCGCCTACTATAAGGCGGCATGCCGGTTCTCTGGATGGTGTGAAGGAAACGGGCTGCACGATCTTGCGCGCGTGAAGCCCAGGTTTTTGCGGGTCTCGATTAAGTACAGAGTAACATCCGGTTTCCCGAGGGAAATCGCTTCGATGCTCCGGAACTTAGGTTAGGCGTCGAGGCCTGCCGTCTTGTAGGGTTGGATCCAGATCAGCTTTCGCCGCAGGTGTCGCACTGCACTTAAATCGTAGACTATTGCCGTTTACTGCACTTAATTCGGTTCTGACGCAACTTTGGTGCAATCCCAAGTGTGCTTAACAGCGCCGATTTTCACGTCGGCGCGCGCATGTGGTTATCAAGCGCTGGCCAGGACGCCCTCCCAGGGCACGACACACCACGCCGATGATCTCGCTGGATCGCTTGGTCTGTCGTGCGTGCGGGGCGCAAGCCTTGAAGAGACGCTCGGTGAAAATTCACCGCTCGCAACCAGCATGCCGGCAGTGACCGAGGTGCAGCCTGAGGATCATCGGAATGCTTTGGACAGGAAGGTCTTGCAAAAGACGCGAGCGCTGGCTATGGCGCAAGCGCAAACGTTCCGCAGGTCCCACAAGTGCACCAAAGTTGCGTCAGAACCGATTTAAGTACAGCGCGACGACCACCGTCCAAGCGGGTGCCAGGCGGAAACGGGACCGGCTCGGGCTCCCCTTGCTAACGAGCCGGCCCCCTTACTTGTCCCCCCAAAACTAACATTGCGTCCGCCCCTTATCAGACAAAACCAAGCGTCTCATCGTTGATGCTGGCTCTTAGGAAATTGGTTGACGGCACTCGGACAAGAACCGGATCACTTGGTCTGAAGTCACGCCTTTCTTCTGGTCGGCCGGCGTGCTAACGAAAAGCGCGGCGGCGGCGTTTGCGAAGCGGACGGCTTCTGCTACCGACACGCCGCTGGCCCAGCGGGCGGCCAGCGCGCCGATGAACGCGTCGCCCGCGCCGTGGGTGTCGACCAATTTCACCGGATGAGCAGCTTCCGCGTACGGGGTATTCCCGCGTTCGGCCACGGCCAAGCCCAAGCCGCCAGCGGTAACGACCACGTTGGCGACTTGTTC
The DNA here is from genome assembly GCA_964567505.1 of uncultured Chthoniobacterales bacterium. GTDB lineage: Bacteria > Verrucomicrobiota > Verrucomicrobiia > Chthoniobacterales > JAFAMB01 > JAFAMB01. Next base: position 8,688 of record CAZMNG010000077.1, on the reverse strand, counting down.
GGAAAGTAGCGCGGCCGCTTCGGTCGCTGCAACCAGGCTTGTTACCGCAACACCACAAATCATCTCCGCTTCCACGGCGTTGACTACCAGAACGTCGACGTTGGCGGCCAGGTCAGGCCCAAGCGGCCGGGCCGGCGCTGCGTTTAAGATCACGCGGACGCGGTAATCTTTGGCCAATTGCGCTGCTGCGACGTTAGTGGCTTCAAGAACCTCGTTTTGGAGCACGAGAACCTGAGCATTGCGAATAACCTCCCGCGCTTCCTCGAGATCTGTGTTGGACAGCCGGAGGTTTGCTCCGGAGACGATGACCGCACCATAGTCGCCTTCCGCGTCAATGATGGCCACACTCATCCCCGAGCCTGCTTCGGGATCCGTATAGACATGTTCCGCGTCGACCCCGGCGTCCCTCAAGTGGCTTAAGAGGCGTTTGCCGAAATCATCGTTGCCCACCCTGCCGACCATCGACGCCTGAGCGCCGAACTGCGCGGCGGCAACCGCTTGGTTTCCCACTTTGCCGCCCATCTTGTAGCCCCAGGCGCTTCCGGGTAACGTTTCGCCCTTTTTCGGCCGGTCTGGGGCGTGCACCAGAATGTCCAGATGCAGGCTCCCGAGCACCGCAACCGGTGACGAAGGCCCTGTCTTATTGATCCCTTCCGGGGCGCGCAATGACTCGTTGTCGGCAAGATGATTTCTGGGCGTCATAGGGGGTGTGCGTCAAGATTGCAATAGAAGTGGCTGCGCTTTGCCTCGTAAGGAAAAGCAAACATTTAGGGGCGCTGACCCGTGGGCACGGCGTATTGCATAATCCGTTCCTCGGAAAGCTCTTCGCGATTGAGCAACGTGGGCGGGTCTCCCGCGCGCATCACCAGCACTCGATCGCTCACCCGCAAGATTTCGTCCAACTCCGACGAAACGACCACGACGGCGTTGCCGGCTTCGGCGAGTTGTTCCATCACTTCATAGATCTCCTGTTTTGCGCCCACGTCCACGCCGCGGGTCGGTTCATCGAAAAGCAAAATACTGGCCTCCGCGTAGAGCCAGCGGCAGATGATTACCTTTTGCTGGTTACCCCCACTCAACAGCCGTATTTCGCGGCGAATGTCCGGGGGCCGAAGGTGCACCCGTTCGGTTAGCGTTGTGACTTCGCGCCGGAGAAGATCGAATTGGATTAGGCCCCACCGGGCGTGCTTACCGAGTCGGGGTAAACCCACGTTCACAAAGACCGGACGCTGCGGCACAATGCCTTCGCGTTTGCGTTCTTCTGGCACTAGCCCGATCCCTTTGCGGATCGCCTGCCGTCGGGAGGTGAATTGTACCGCTTCACCGCCGACTTCAATCGTGCCGCTCGAAGGCCTCTCGAGCCCGGCGATCACCCGCATGAGTTCGGTGCGCCCGGCCCCCACCAGCCCGGCAACCCCCAAGACCTCGCCTCGGCGTAGCTCGAAGGAAACGTTGCGGACCATCTTTCCCCAGGACACTCCCTGCACACGTAAGGCGACTTCTGTTCGGGAATGGGTGCCGTGCGGATGGGCCTGAAGGGGTCGGCCTACCATCATCTGTAAAAGCCGTTCGTCGTTGACATCCGCGAGGTCGACCACCCCGATCAGTTTGCCGTCGCGTAAGACCGTCGCCCGCTGACAAACCCGGCGGATTTCATCCAATTTGTGGGAAACGTAGATGATCGCCACCCCGTGGCTGAGAAGCTTGGCGATGATCTCGGCCAATCGGTCGAACTCCTGCGGGGTCAGGCTTGATGTCGGCTCATCCATAGCAATGATTCGGGCTTCCTGATGAAGCGCCCGGCCAATCTCGACTAGTTGGCGGCTGGCAACGCTCAAGTCCTTAAGCCGAGCACGAACGTTGATAGCCGGGTCAAGCTCCGCGAGGACTTCGGCGGCACGACGCCGCATGGATTCGGCGTCGGTGAACACGCCGAAGCGAACCCGCGGGCTTCCCAGAAACAAGTTCTGCGTCACGTCCAGTTCCGGGATTTGCTGGAGTTCCTGGTGGATCATTGCGATGCCCGCGGCATGGGCCGCTTTGGGCGTGTTAATCGTCGTTTCCTTCCCGTCGATGCGAACCTTCCCGCCGTCGGCCTGGTAAACGCCCGAAAGGATCTTGAGTAGCGTGCTCTTTCCCGCGCCGTTTTCTCCCACCAGCGAATGGGCCTCGCCGGCCTTCACCCGAAGGCTTACCCCATCCAAGGCTTTCACCCCTGGGAAGCTCTTCGAAACGTCTTCCAGTTCCAGCAAGTACTCGCTCATGCAAAACTCTTTCGTTTAATCGAGCAACTACGGTTCACCCGCTCAATGGGATAAAGGGGCATAGATACCTTTTTAGACATAGTAAGCTTTCCGGCGCGCCATGAACCGAACAACCACACGCTTGATCCAGGGCGAGGAATTGAAGCCCGCAACGTTCGCCGAAGGCCGTCAGCAGCGCGCGCCGCGCTTCCCACAAACCTGCAAGGGCCTCGTCCACTGCTTCGGCTTTCCACAGTGGCTCACGACGTTCTTTCGGAGCGACTGGTTGCAGCGATGGATCACCCCCGCAGCCCGGAGCAACTCTCGGTGAACCCCCTCCAGTGCGCGGAGCGGCGTAACCGCGCGCAACTTGACCACAAGCTTCGCAAGTTTGTGACTCCACGCACGCCAGCGCCACAAGCGCTTGAGCCGGTCCGCCTTTGTTGCCGCCCTGCAGCAACAGTATTGCGCCCAACTGGCCTATCGCCCGTTTCAGGGCATCGAAGGGTAGGGCCACCGCCATCGGGTACCCTTCCGCTTCCGGGGCGAGGTGGCGGTCCATCCCCGCCGATTTCTCGCCGAGGAAAGCGAAATTAGACTTGCGGTCGCAGCTGATTTGCATGGTTCTCGCGGGGGGTTGGTGTCAGCTGTGATTTGGTTAAGATTTACCGCGCGCAAACTTGTCGACGAACATCGCCACGATGATGATGATGCCCGTGGCCAGGAGTTGGTAGAACGCTTGGACGTTCAGGAGCGTTAGCCCATTGCGCAGCGAGCCCAAAATCAGCGAACCGATAAGGGTGCCCACGATGCTTCCCTTACCCCCCGACAATGAAGCGCCCCCGATCGCCGCAGCCGCAATGGCGTCGAGTTCCCATAGGTTGCCTAGCACGGGTTCAGCCGCGCCGAGGCGCCCGACGAGGATCTGCGCCCCCAGCGCCGCGAGAAAACCGTTGATTGCGTACGTCACCACTTTGGTTAGTTTGATCGGCACGCCGCAGATCCGTGCCGCTTCTTCGTTTCCACCAACCGCAAGGATGTATTCGCCCAGTGGGGTTTTGCGCAGCATGACCCACGCAATCACAGCACAGGCGAACACGATGACCACCGGGCTAGGAAAAATAAACAACCGCGCGCTTAGTACCGCCCGGAAAGCCGCAGGCACGCCGAAGATCGGGTTGCCGCCGGTGTAGATGAGCGCCAGGGCGCGAAACAAACTCAAGGTGCCGAGCGTCACGATGAAGGGCTGAAGACCAAGCGTGATCAATGTCCCATTGGCTACGCCGCAGACGGCACCAATCCCCAATCCGACCACGACGGCTAAGGGCACCGGCACCCCATGCACCATCATGGTAGTGGAAATGACGGCCGACAAAGCCGCCACCGACCCCACCGAAAGGTCGATCCCTCCGGAAATGATCACCAGCGTCATGCCGAGCGCGATGCAGGCGTTGATGGTCGATTGCTGAAGGATGTTGACCAGATTTGCTTCGACGAGGAAAATGGGCGTCAGAAACGAAAACACCAGTCCGATCAGGATCAGGCCGATGAGTGTTCCGAGCTCTCGAACGCTAAAATGGAATCGCCTGCGCGCAGACGTCGGCACCGTAGTGGCGGGAGAGTTAGCGGTATTCATAGGTTGGTTAGCGGTCAACAATGGTGAGAGGTTTCTTTGTTTTCTGCACAGCACTGGCCAAGCGCGTTGGTCGTGAATGTTTCGCGTCCAAGTTGACCTGCGCGCCCCGTCGTTACGAATGGGTTTCGGCTTTGGCGTCCTCCATCAAGGCTTGCTTAGCCTTCTCGGGATCCGCCTTGTAGCGGTCATAAGTTTCCTTGGTCACCAGCGCCTGCGGGGTGACGATCACACGCGGAACCTTTTGGCCCCCAACCAGCCTCAACGCCACTTCCCTCGCCACCTGACCGGTAATTACCGGAAACGAATCCACCGTTGCTGTCAGTTCGCCCGCTTGAATGGACTTGTAAGCATCGCTGATGCCGTCAGTACCGATCACCGCGACCTGCTTGAGTTTGCCTGCGGCCTTCACCGCCTCGACCACGCCCAGTGCCATGCCGTCGTTGTTGCAGTAAAACCCAATGAGGTCGGGGTAGCGTTGAACGGTGTTGGAAGCGACGTCGTAGGACAATTGACGGTCCCAGTTGCCGGGCACGCTCGCCACCACTTTGAACTTGTCGGATTCGGCGGTGATAGTTTTGACGAAGCCTGCAGTGCGGTTGGCCGCCGCGTAAACCCCGGCGATGCCTTGAACGACCGCCACCTTGCCGCCATCAGGATGGTTTTTGATGAACCAGCGCGCGGCGCGCACGCCGTTGTCATACTGCACATTGCCCACAAAATGCTTCGCCTGCGGAACGACGGCGTCGTCCACGTCAATCACCGGAATGTTGGCCGCCTCGGCAGATTCGATGCCGGGCTCAAGGTTGGCGTCGCTAATTGGCGAGACAAGCAGGCCATTGTAGCCTTTGGTGATCATGCTCTCAGTGATCGCCAGTTGCCCCAACTGATCGTTCTCATCCTGGGCGGCTTGGACGTCGACAATGACTTTGAGGTCCCCTTCCGAAGCTTTATCGGGAAGTTTGTAGCCGTCCGCCAATTGGCGCCAATACTCGTTGATCATCGTCTTTTCGACGCCGCCGATCCTCACGGGTTGCTTGGTGATTTTCGGCAACGGCCCCAGTTTCTCCTTTAACTGCGACCAATCAATGCGGTCAGGATCTCGGTCGGATCCAAGGGCTTCAGGTCCTCGGCAAAAATGGACCGGGCCACTGCGGCCAGCAATAACAGCGTGGGAAACAATTGCTTAACTCTCATGCGGATGATTCTCTTGAATTAACGGTTAGTTGGGGGTTCGAAGGAAAGACGGTCGGCACCCTTGACCGGGGCGGGGCTTGTCCCTGCGAAAGGTTCAAAAAGGGCTCGCCGCACGATGGCTTGGCTGGCGACCGCGTCCTGGCGCTCAATGGCTTTGAGCAAGTCCGTCTGATCGACCAAACACTGGGCGACCTTGCGCAGGCAATTCACCATAGCGATGTTGTTCTGGCACTCAAGCGCGGGGTCCAACCCAATGGTGTCGGGGAAGGTGTCAAAGTAAATGATCCCGTCGAAACCCGTGCGAATGACTTGGTAAAGCAGTTCTAGGGTTTGGGTCAGGCTCACCGTGCCGACCATCAAGCCGTCGTCGCGGCGGCCGTAACCGTCATTGAGGTGAATGCCCAACAACTGGCTCTGGTGCTGGGCTAGCGCCGCAACGAATGCGGGCAGTTCGCCAGCGTAAAGGACGTGCGCGAAATCAAGAGTGACCCCGAGGTTTGGTCGGCCCACCGCCTTGATGGCCAAAAGGGTCGTGCCGAGGTCCCCAAGCAGGCTGAACGCCCTTGGTTCGCTCGGCTTGTATTCGATGCTGATAGAAATGCGCGGGTTGTGTTCGGCGACCTCCCGGATGCCTTCGACTTCCCAGTCCCATACGGCCCGATAGTCCACTTGAAACGGGTAATCCCACCCGTCTTGTCCGAGCCATAGGGTGAGCAGATCCCCGCCCGTCTCGCCCAAAAGGTCCACTGCCCGTTTGGTGAGGTCGAGAGCCTTGCGGCGCACGTGCGGGTCTGGATGGGTGAAGGCCCCCAGCTTGAATTCCGGTTCACTGTAGTAGCGCATCGCTAAACCGTTAACCATGAGGTTATGGTCCTGTGCGTACGACAGGATCTCTCGGGGCTCGAACTTGGCGAAGTGGTCGGGAAAGTTCAAATCGATCGCGTCAAGGCCTTCGACCTGGCTGGCCCGTTCGATCAGATCCAGGGTGGTCGGTTTAGACGAACCATTCTTCCAGTAAAGTTCGGGACGGGCCGCAAAGGAGTTCAGTCGTGTGGCGTATTTCATGGTACAATAAGGTGCTCTATCCGACGTTTCATATTGCCGTAGCGGGCATCCATCATGAGCCCTTCACGGCCAATGCCATAACGGACGATGCGCTGGGCGTCTCTAACTGGGAAGGTTCCACCTTGGCGAAGACGACCTCAAGTTCCTGGCAGGCGCGCGTGCCAAGCGTCCTCACGTCGAAGTTAATTTCTTTGGCCATAATTACCTAACTTGAGGGGTACTTCATTAAGGGGGGATTTAGGGAAAGGGCGCCGTCAGTCGTTAAAATCGATGTGCTTGATGAAAACGAGTTTCCCATGGTCGTTTCTGACGATATTGTCGCCGTGCAACCCATCGCCGTTGGGGTCAAAGCTGTAAGTGCCTTCGGCGCCCGCGTAGCCTTTCACGCTCAAAATCGCCTCGCGAATCTTCTGGGGCTCGAGACTCCCCGCGTTGTTGATGGCGAGCGCCAGCAGGTGCACCGCGTCATAGGCCGAGGATGCAAAAAAGTCGGGCTCCGACCCGTAGGCCGCTTGATACCGGACAGCGAACTCCTGGGCCGCAGGACCGGTGTCCCGATTAAAATCCACGGCACCGTAAGAACCGTCGAGTGTGTCACCGGCAAAGTTGAGCGCCGTCGTCGACGCGATCGAGGCCGACCCCACCCAGGCAAGATTAATGCCCAACTGACGCAATTGGCTGGCAAAGATGGCCAGGTCGGATTCGAACGCCATGTAGGTGCCCAGTATCTCGGCGCCAGACTGCTGAACCGCAGTCGCCACCGGGGTAGAATCTTGCCAGTTGTTGCTGTAGCTTCGCACCAGCGCGGGTGTCACCCCCAGGGCTTTAAGCGCCTCAATCAAGTATTTGTTTCCGCTGGCGCCAAAGGCTTCGTCGGAATACACTATCGCCCACTTCTTTTTGCCAAGCGCGTTAACGCCACAGTCGGCAATGACGCGCGCCGAGTAGCTATCGTTGGGTCGACAGCGAAACAGCCACGGGTTGCCCATGTGGGTCAGCTCCGGGGCGGTGCCGACGATCATCATCGGTTTTCCGAGCTTCTGAACGTCTTGCGCGATGGCCAGGATCTGCATGCTGCGGATCGGCCCGATGAAGGCCGGGATGTCACCCTCTTGGGAAAGCTTTTCGAACGCGAGCACTGCGCCTGCATTGGTTGACTGGTCATTTTCAATGGCAAACTGAAGGGGACGACCAAGCACGCCGCCCGCTTGATTCACCTCTCTGGCCGCGAGTTCGGCGCCTTGGACCTGGGCGCGGCCGGACCCAATGCCCGTGCCGATCACCGCGGACGTCATACCGATTTTGAGCGGTTCCGAGGCCAGCGTAAAAGACCCCAAGAGGGTCATGACACTCGCGAAAACGATTCCCGCCAGTCCACTTTTATGGACCCAACCGGGGCGTTGTTGCTGCCGTTGGCTTTCGGTGATCTTCATGAAGGAAAAAACCGTTGGAATGGAAGCGTGGGGGGTATCCTATCAAAGTTTCTTTCGAGATTAGTTGTCCAAGATGATCATCGGAGCAATGCTGCCCTGGACCATCCTCAGGGTCGCGTAGCCTTCGTGATTCTCAACCAGCGCATCGGCGTTGGTGACGTTGCCGCTGGTGCTCACGACGCTAACGGGGCGCAGCAGGGATTCGCGGGACTGTGGACCTGGACCCTCATCGGAATCCGCGAAGGCGGTAGTCAAAAGCGCACCTAACAACAGGCAGCCAACGCCGAGTGCGCTAATACTTAGATGTAACGCACGCGTTCTAAACTTTGTTACTTTATAGGAAACAGGAGAAGGCAAAAGCCGTGCGCAGTGAAGGGCGCAGCAAGAGATGGCATTTTTCATGATGAATCACGATAGTTTAGTTTAGAAAACTTATTGAGGGACGCGGTGTTAAACGTCGCGGGAGCTGCATCCTAGGCTTGATTAAAATACTTTGCCTATACTTTTTATATATTTTTATTATTCCTTTTTAGTATGTCAGAGTGACTAGTTGCCCTGACTCAGATAAAACTCTCCTCCGGATGCCATGAGAGCGCTAGTTCATCAAAACTCTAGCTCATCGCAAAGCGATAGTGTGCAGCAGACGCAGCTATACAATAGCTATACTTTTTACGAACGCAAAATCTAGCTACCGCACTAACCATTCACAACGGTTATGATAAAATGTGGGACTATACTTTATACATGCAAATTCTGCCTTTTTAGTTTCTGGAAATGAAGGAATTCCTCCGGGCCGTTCGGTTTATTCGACTGGCGGGGGCACGCCGATCAACAGGCAACCCGTGTAATGGACGGTTTTTTATCTTTGGGAGCTTATTGGAAACTCTTGGTTGCAATAGCGACGCGCCGGGAAAAGCGCATTTGCCGAATGGGCAGCAAGAGAGGACGTCTTCCATAGTGATAAAATGGGGGGTGTCTAGTAGAATCAATGGAGCGCGGGCCGTCTAGAACGTAGGTGTGATCTTTTGGTCTATTTGTGCTTTTACTGACGGCTGTATTGTCGGGGCGTCTGGCCGAAGGCGCGCCGAAAAAGCCGACCGAAATGACTCTGATCCGC
>CAZMNG010000076.1:0-10112 GCA_964567505.1 uncultured Chthoniobacterales bacterium | reverse complement strand
GTTGTTTGACCAGGATCGCGCTACCCAATCGTCCTCGTCCTCGAACTCGTCCTTCGACACTAATCGTAATCGTGCTCGTGCTCGATTGGTAAGCGCGACAAACAAGAACGGATTTCCGAAGGCAAAACCCATTGTCCACTGGCAGCGTTCCTTGTGCTGTTCGCCGATCAATCGAGTACGATTACGAGCACGATTATCGATTAATGCCGAGTTCGAGTTCGAGGACGAGTTCGAGTTCGAGGACGATTGATGCTTCTTATCGTCCTAAACACTCCTTAACTTAGTTAGAAGCGCCATTCGGGACAAGAAGCGCCATTCGGGACAGGTCGGATAAGCGCATTGGAAAAAACAGGGACAGGTCGGATAAGCGCAGTCTCGCCGTCTATTCCTCCCTAAAAGCGGCGCCTGCCTGCGGACGGGAAAGCTTGCACCCGGGAAAGAGGTCAAAACTGTGAAGAAGGGAGATTGGGTTTTAGCGCCTTTTGCGTTCGGCGACGGCACGTGTGAATTCTGCGAACCGATTGACCTTGGTCGAATGTTCAGTCACAACATTTCCCTACGCGGCGGGGTAGCACCGGTGCGCGCCTACATTCCTGATTTAATGGACCAGGTACTCGCGGAAAGAATTGATCCGTCGCCGGTTCTGGAAATGAGCGTCGACCTCATGGGTGTTCCGGAAGGATATGCTGCCATGGACTCACGCCGGAAGATTAAGGTCATGGAAAAGCCCGAATTCATCGCAAACTAACCATCATTACGGAACTCCCTTCTGCGCGAGGGTTGCTTCTTCCTTCTTCCTTTTCCGTTCCATCATCCAGGCGACGAAAATGCAAATTTCGTACAGCAGATACATCGGGGTACCCATCATCGCCATGGAAACAGCGTCCGGGGTCGGCGCGAGAAAAGCCGCTGCAATAAAGATCAATAGAAACGCGTACGCCCGCGTCCGGCGGAGCAGCGCAACGGACAGGACGCCTAACCGGACCAGAACAAGGACAATCACGGGCAACTCAAACGCCGCGCCGAACCCGACGCAAAGCTGCGTGACGAAAGAAAAATATTCCCGAACAGTCCAGGTCGGTCGCCAGTCGAGCGATTGAGCGTCCCGGAAGAAGAATCGCAGGGTTGCAGGCAAAACGAGATAGTAACCGAGCACGACCCCGCAGAGAAACAGTCCGAACCCGATCCCGACTGCCGGGAGCATGGCTTTCTTTTCCGGCGGGGTCAGAGCCGGGAGAATGAATTGCCCTGCAAAATAGATCAGGAACGGAAATGCGACGACGATCCCGGCATAAAACGCCAGCTGAAACGAGATCGTCATCGAGTCGGCAACACCGAGCGAGACCAGGGATTGCAAGAGTCTGGGATCGATTGATTTGAGCGGTGCCTGCAAGATTTGAACGAGCTGGTGCCGGAAACAGAACGAAAGCAGCATGGCGACACCGAGCGCGATCGCCATTCGGACGATAACCCATCGCAAGTCTTCGAGGTGATCGAGGAACGGTTTGACTGATTCGCCTTGGTTCCCCTCGCGAAATTTGAAGATGCTGGAAAATTTCATGGGATGATTCGTTTCGCGGCGAGCCGAGCGAACAATGCAAGTGTGTTCGCATCCTGAATCTGGCTTTCGGCGATCATGGAGCGCAGATTCTCGAAACTGAATTCCCGGCACTCCACGATCGATTCGGTATCGTCTGGCTGGTGGCCGAGCCCGGTCGGGTGCACCGGCCGCGCCAGGAAAAGGTGCGGCATTTCGTCGCTGTACCCTTGCGAGGAGTAGTAGTGCCCGAGATAGGCCAGTTCACCTCCTGGAGCCAAAGCGTACCCGGTCTCTTCGGTCAGTTCGCGTAAAGCCGTCTCGCGGATCAGGTCCATGTCCGGATTTAGAGAACCATCAATTTGTCCGGCCGGAAATTCCCACAGAAGTTTTCGGACCGGGATCCTGGCTTGGTGAATCAACAGAACGTTTCCGTCGCGCGTCACTGCTGCGATGACAACCGCCTGTTTACGGCGGACAACCGTCCAGTTGCGAACGTTAGTTTCGCCCGGAGGAATCACGCGCTCCTGGAATACCTCGATGTGCGGATTCTTGAAGAGGGAATTCACTTCCAGGATTTGCCAGTCGTCAGGGTTATTCACGGAGAATTGCGTTCCACGCTTCCAATTCTGCTGCAACGTTTTTTCGCGCCGGTGCGCCGATTGCCGTTCGCTGATCGATCGCCCGGTCGACGTCCAGCACTGCAAACAGGTCCGAGGCAAATTTGTCGCTGAACCGGTGATACTCTTCCAGTCGCAAATCCGCAAAGCCGCGGTTCTGATCGATCGAATACGCCACCAGTTTTCCAATGACCTCGTGGGCCTGCCGGAATGGAAGTCCACGGAGCACAAGATAGTCGGCAAGATCGGTGGCAAGAAGGCCCGGGTCTCGGGCCGCGCCCCGAGTCCGCTCCGAATCGACTTCGATGCCGGGGATCATTCCGGCATAGACCTCGAGCACCAGTTTGATTTGATCGACCGAATCAAAAACCGCTTCCTTGTCTTCCTGCAGGTCGCGATTGTAGGTCATCGGAAGCCCCTTGAGCGTGGTCAGCAACGACACAAGGTTGCCAACGAATCGGCCGCTCTTGCCTCGGGTCAGCTCGCACACGTCCGGGTTCTTTTTCTGCGGCATCAGACTGGATCCGGTCGTGTAGGCGTCACTGATCTTGATGAATCGGAACTCGGCGGAAGCGAACAGGATCAAGTCTTCACTTAACCGGGAGAGGTGGATTCCGGCCAGCGCAATCACGAACAGCAGCTCGGCAGCAAAATCGCGGTCGCTGACGGCGTCCATGCTGTTATGGGTCACTTTTGGGAACGCGAGGAGGCCGGCGATGTACTCCCGGTCAAGCGGGATCGTCGAACCCGCAATTGCACCGGACCCGAGCGGCATCCGATTGATTCGGTGGCGCGCATTCGATAAGCGTTCCCGGTCGCGCTCCAGCATTTCGACGTAAGCCAGGAGATGATGTGCGAAAAGAACCGGTTGCGCGCGCTGAAGATGGGTGTACCCCGGCAGGATCGTCTCGTGATATTTTCCGGCGAGCTCGACGATGACCCGTTGGAGCGCTCTGATCCGCTCAACAATTCCGTCCGTTTCGTACCGCAGATAGAGTCGTAAATCGAGTGCGACCTGGTCATTCCGGCTGCGAGCGGTGTGGAGTTTCGCACCGGCGGCTCCTATCCGCGCGGTCAGGGCCGCCTCGATGTTCATGTGGACATCCTCCAGGTCGGTGCGGAACTGGAACCGGTCTTCGTCGATTTCCTGTTCGATCGCTTTCAATCCGGTTTCGATCTGCTGTCGTTCTTCCGGGGTCAGCAGTCCGGCCTTCTGCAGGGCGGCAGCGTGCGCGATCGATCCCTGGATATCAAACTTGTATAGCCGCCAATCGAACGAGATCGATTCGCTGAACCGTTGAACGGCGGCGGCAGTTTCCTGCTGGAAGCGTCCTTTCCACATGCTGGTTGATGACTACGTGATAAATCGGTTTTGGTCCAGAGCCGCGCCGTGCCCGGCTTCTTTTCAAATCTTGACGCCCGCGCGCCGGCCGGGCGCTCTATCACACGAACATGTCACCCCCTGAGATTTTCCGGCTACCGGTGCGCCGGATCTGGGCCCAGGCCGAAACCGGCGTGGACAAGGTTCGCGCCTTCATCGACGCGCGCTTCGTCGACGATCACCGAGATCTTTATTTCGGAGGTTGTGATCATCTGGATATTGATGCCGGCTTTGCCAAGCAGTTCGAACATTTTGGCGGCGACACCGGAGTGCGAGCGCATTCCGATTCCGACCACGCTCAGCTTGGCGATCCCTCCTTGCGCGGTGAACCCTTTTGCGCCGATCTCGGTGACAATCGGACCGATGTGCTTTTCGATTTTTGGCAGTTCGTCCGCGAGCGTCGTGAACGATATATCGGTGGTGCCGGCGGCCGAAACGTTCTGAACGATCATATCGACGTTCACATTGATCGCGGCGATCTCAGTGAATATGCGGGAAGCAATCCCAGGCTTGTCCGGTACGCCGGTGATGGTGACTTTCGCTTGTGTGCGGTCAACGCTGACGCCGCGAATGACCACTTTTTCCATTCCGGTTGTTTCTTCTTTCACAATGGTTCCTGGCTGATCGTTGAAGCTACTCCTCACCTCGAAGATGACGCCGAATTTTTTTGCAAACTCCACCGATCGCGATTGCATCACCTTTGAACCCAGGCTGGCCATCTCGAGCATTTCGTCATAGGAAATCTCAGGAATTTTGCGCGCACTTTTCACGATGCGCGGGTCGCACGTGTATACGCCGTCGACGTCCGTAAAGATCTGACAAATATCCGCTCCGATTGAGGCGGCAAGGGCAATGGCGGTCAGGTCTGACCCGCCCCGGCCGAGTGTGGTGATTTGACCTTCCAGCGTGTGACCCTGAAAGCCGGCCACAATAACGATGCTCCCTGAGCTCAGGAACGCCTGGATGCGCTTTGGCGTGATATTGGCGATCTTGGCTTTTGTGTGAACGCCGTCGGTGACGATCCCGGCCTGCGGACCGGTCAATGAGACGGCGTGGCCGCCCAGTCCATTGATCGCCATCGCGGTCAGTGCAATGGTTGTTTGCTCCCCGGTTGCCAGCAGGACATCCATTTCGCGTTCAGCCGGGTGAGGCGCGACCTTGCGGGCAAGGTTGATGAGGTTATCGGTGACGCCTGACATAGCCGATACGACCGCAACGACCTGGTTTCCCGCTTGCTGAGTGCGCAAGATCCGGTTGGCCACTTCCAGGATCCGTTCCGGCGTTCCGACGGAGGTGCCGCCGTACTTTTGAACAATCAAACTCATGTCGGCATTCCCAGGATCGACAGGATCGCGGATTTGTCGGCAGGCGCGCTGACAGGTTTCAAACGATCGTTGAGCACTGCGTTGATGTCTTTCAGACCGTGACCGGTGAGCGTGCAGACAATCACAGCATTTTCCGCTAGGTCCGGCAACGGACTGAATGCGCCGGGTGCATCCGGCTTGGACTTCATGAGAGCCGCGACCGAAATGGCACTGGCCGGTTCCACGAACAGACCCTCGTTGGACGCCAGCCAGTGATGAGCCGCAAAAATCTCTTCGTCGGTGATGATGCCAATTGACCCGCCCGATTCTCTGAAGGCGGCGGTCGCCATTCTCCAGCTGGCCGGGTTCCCGATCCGAATCGCGGAGGCGGCCGTCTCGGGACGTTCGACGACACGATCGTAGTAGATCGGCGCGGCACCGGAGGCTTCGAATCCGAATATTCGCGGAAGCCGCGTTGCCCGGTTTGCCCGGCGATATTCAACATATCCGCGCCAGTAAGCGGAGGTGTTTCCGGCATTGCCGACCGGAAGCAAATGCACGTCCGGGGCGTCGCCCAATGCGTCAATGACTTCGAATGCAGCGGTCTTCTGGCCTTCGAGACGATCCGGGTTGATCGAGTTGACAATCGCGACCCCGGGTTCACTTGCGAAATCGCGCACGAGCTGCAGGCATTGATCGAAGTTCCCCTCCAGAGCAATCACGACGGCGCCGTAAACAAACGCCTGCGCAAGCTTGCCGATGGTGATTTTGCCCGCAGGCAGAAGCACCGCGCACCGGATCCCTGCGCGCGCCGCGTAGGCGGCTGCCGCAGCCGATGTGTTACCGGTGGACGCACAGATCAGAAGGCGCGCCCCCGATTCAATCGCCTTGCTGACGGCGACGGTCATTCCGCGATCTTTGAATGAACCGGTCGGGTTCAGTCCTTCGTGTTTGAGGTAGACTCTGGCGCCGCGTCCGACGATGGCGCTCAGCCGCGGTGAGAAGATCAATGGCGTCGACCCTTCGCTCAGCGAGACGACCGGCGTCGTTTCCGTGACCGGGAGATATTGACGGTAGCGTTCGATCACGCCTATGGAGGCTCCGGGTACGACTGGAGGGCTATTCATGAGAGGACCCACAGCAGATTCGGCGGTGCCTTGACGCAGGCAAGAGTCCGGATCCGATTCAAAGCAGTTTGCATCCGCTCAAACGGTGCATCGTGGATGATCAGAATCAGCGGGACAGCATCACCTTCGTGGCCTTCCGGCTGGATCACGGACGAAATGCCGATTTCGTGTTGTCCGAGGACGCTTGCGACCTGTGCAAGCACTCCCGGCTTATCGATAACGGACAACCGGAGATAGTATCCGGACGAAACCTGTTCGATTGGGAGACATTTCCCGTACAACCCGTGCGACGTGAATCCGAAGGCTTTTCCGCCGGAGACGTGCCAGATCGCCGCCTGCGCCAAATCGCTGATCACCGAGCTGGTCGTCGGGTCCTGCCCGGCGCCGCGCCCGTAAAACAGGGTATCGCCGACAAGATCGCCGCGAACCATCAACGCGTTGAAGACGCCGTTCACTGAGGCAAGCACATGCTGTTTGGGTACGAGGGTCGGGTGCACATGGACTTCGACCCGGCTCTCGGAATTGGTCCGAATGGTTGCAACAAGTTTGATCCGGTACCCCAACCGATCCGCAAACCGGATATCGGACGCGTTGACAGTTTCGATCCCGGCGACATGCACCTGCCGGGTGCTTACCCAGAACCCGTATGCGAGCGAAGCCAGAATGATCGCCTTGTGCGCTGCGTCCCAGCCGTTGACGTCGAGCGCGGGATCGGCTTCGGCATAGCCTTGTTCCTGGGCTTCCCGCAATGCTTCCGGGAAATCCATGCCTTGTTCAGTCATCCTTGTGAGAATGTAATTGCTGGTTCCGTTCAAGATCCCGTGGATGATCTGGATATGATTTCCGATAAATCCTTCCCGGATCGATTTGATGATCGGAATACCGCCGGCAACGGCCGCCTCGAAGAAGATCGGGACGCCTTTCCCGGCAGCTTTTTCAAAGATTTCGACCCCGCGCTCAGCCAGGAGCGCCTTGTTGCCGGTCACGACCACTTTACCGGCCTCGAGCGCACGCATTGTCAGTTCGTACGAAGCGTCGACGCCCCCCATCAACTCGACCAGGATACTGATCTCCGGGTCCTCGACCAGAGCTTCCCAGTGTCCCGTGATAATCTCTGCCGGAGGCTGAACGGATCGACTTTTTTTTTCGTCCCGGACCGCGATCCGGCGGACCACGAGTTCCAGACCGACGCGTTCGGCTATAATGGCCCGATTACGGATCAGGTGTTTGTAGACACCCGCTCCGACAGTGCCGAGGCCTGCTAGTCCGATGCCGATCTGATCCATTTTTGAGGAGGCGCACTATCGCGAATGTCCAATGAACAGTAAAGTACTGAGTTTTTGATGAGCGCCGGCGATTGCAATTCGTGGGTGCCCCGGCGCAAAAATTGAAGTCTATCAATGGGAGCTTCTCGTTCATGCAGGACCCAACAACACGATTCAGCGATCGCGCCGGGAATTACGCGAAATATCGGCCAGGGTATCCGGAGGACATGGTGGTCTATCTCGGAACGCTTTTTCCGCCGGGGGCGATCGTCGCGGATGTTGGTTCGGGCACGGGCATTTTGACCCGCCAATTACTGGACCATGAGTACGTCGTTCACGCCGTCGAACCGAACGAACCAATGCGATTGGAAGCTGACCGGGCACTCTTCAGGCGCCAGGGCTTTCACGGCGTCAACGGCACAGCGGAAGCCACCGGTCTGGAGGATCGATCAATCGATTTAATCACGTGCGCCCAGGCTTTTCACTGGTTTGATCCGGAAAACACAAGGGTGGAGTTTCGCAGAATCCTGAGGCCGGGCGGCCTGACGGCGCTAATCTGGAACGAACGTCTGGAACGCGACTCGGATCTCGGCAGAGAGTACAACGACCTGCTTCAGCAAATGGTGCCGGACTACAAACAATTGAATCATCGCCGGATCCGAACCGAGGAGATCGCCAGGTTCTTCACGCCCGGAGATGTACGGCTGGTAACGTTCCGGAATCACCAGGAATTGGACCGGGAAGGGTTTCACGGCCGGTTGCTGTCTTCATCGTATGTTCCGAACGTGGGTCAGCCCGGCCACAACGAGATTGTCGAAGCGGCCGGCCGGATTTTTGCGAAGCACGCGACCGGCGGCCAGGTCACGATCGAGTACGAGACGAAGATGTATCTGGGGCAGTGGAACTGACGAATCTACTGCTCCAACACCTTCAACACCTGGTCCACCTCGGCTGCGGTGTTGTAAAAATGGGGGCTGAACCGGATATAGTGCCGGCTTTGGCGATCCTGGCGGGGGGAGCACACGATGTGCGCGGCGGCAAGGCGCTGGAACACAACTTCCAAGTCGGTTCCAGGACGAGAGACGGTGACGATTCCCGAAGCGTTTTTCCCGCTCGTCGGCCCGAGCGATTGATAACCGAGTTCATGCAGACCGTTGGTAAGCCGCGTCGTGATTGTCCCGATCCGGTCCGCGACGTTCGCGACGCCGATTTCCAAGAGCATTTCGAGTGCGGCTTTCATGCCGACAATGCCCATGGCGTTCAATGCACCGGGTTCATACCGCTGTGCGGTTGGATAAAATTCGATCTGGTCCTGCGCCACGAATCCAGGTGCTATCACGTTCCATGACCCTAGTAGCGTCGGCCGGCAAAGGTCGAAGCAATCCTTGCGGACATACACAATCCCGATGGCCAACGGACCGAGTAACCACTTATGCGCGTCGGCGCTCAGGAAATCGACATACTCGACCGTGGTCGGAAACGCGCCGAGGGTTTGAATCGCGTCAACGGAGAACAAAACCCCTCTTTGGCGCAGCAATTTGCCGATCGACTCGGCATCGATTCGATAGCCGGAAACGAAGTTACACGATGCCAGTGCTACCAACCGTGTCTTCGGAGTCAACGCCTCGGCAACGAGCTCAGCCGTTATGGCCCCGGGTTCGGAAGGTTGCAGCAGACGAACCGTGACACCGCGCGACCGAAGATTCAGCCACGGATAGACGTTGGCCGGATAATCATCGAGGTAACAGATCACCTCATCTCCCGGCTGCCAGTCGATGCCATTGGCAAATAAGCTCAGACCGAGCGAAGTCGGACCGATCAGCGCGATCTCTTCCGCGCTTGCACCGATCAACTTCGCCGCGGCAACGCGGGTTTCCTGTATCATTTTCAGGTGTACCGCGAAGTTTTCGAAATCGGCTGCGCACTCATCAGTAAACCGGATGACCGCATTTGCGACAACCCGGGGTAACGCGGTCACGGCGGCGTGCGCCATAAAAATGTGTCGCTTGCAAATCGGAAACGCTTCGCGGCGTTTGTCCTCGTTATCGACCAAATCGTGGATGAGATCCATGGGTCGTAATCAAACGCAAAAGCAGGCAACGCTCAACGGCGCCGGAGCAACGCCCATAAGCGCTGCCGGGTCTCACTTCTTTTTTTGTTCACCTTCTTCAATCAACTTCCAAAAGCCGGCATGTTCCTGGAGCTGTTCGTCTTCGGCCATCGGCAATTTCGACCGGAACAGGAAATCCCGGATAGTATTCTTGTGCAGGACGCGATGCACAAGCACGCCCTCCGGAGAGCGCTCGAAATAGATCCGGTAATCGTTGGTGCGATACCGGTAAAGACGTTTTCCTTCGCGCTCGATGACCCCGAACGCTTTGGAATCGAGGCTGTTCAAATCGTCCGGTAGAAACTGAAACTCAGCGAGCAACTCCAGCTGAACCATTTTTGGAATCCGGGCAATTTCAGCCGCGCTAATTTCGTTGAATACTATCTGATACATAGAGCTTCTTTGCGAAGACTAACACAGGTCGTTCGTGGTTCCTATACCACGGTTGCGAGTGCTGGCGTCTATGGCGTTTGTATTTTTTCGATATTATCGGATTATCCGGAATTACATCCGAACGCGCCCCTATGAAGCCACTGCTTTTTCTACTCCTACTCTTTACCGGCACAGCCTTTGGTCAACTGACGTGGGAAACAACTCAACAAACGTTCAATTCGAAGGCGACCGACGAGTTCGTCATTGCGAAATATAAATTTACGAACACCGGTACAACACCGGTCAAGATTGAGAATGTCCGAACCTCGTGTGGCTGTACAACCGCGGCCCTGCAAAAAAAGGAATATGCGCCGGGAGAATCCGGCGAGATCGAAA
>CAZMNG010000075.1:0-10156 GCA_964567505.1 uncultured Chthoniobacterales bacterium | reverse complement strand
TGCTTAGCGAGCCAGGCACGCCGCCGTCAAGCTGCCGCGAAACGTCGCGGGTCGAATGCTGGCCGGGCGCCATTGGGTATTTTCCGGTTTGAAGCAGATAACTTTGATTGGGGCCAGGATAGCCCGCCGCTGCGCTATTCGGACGCGATCATTTACGAACTGCACGTGAAAGGGTTCACGGCCAGTCAATCGAGCTGCGTCGATGAATCGCTACGAGGTCGGTACGCGGGATTGATCGAGAAGATTCCGTATTTGAAAGAGCTCGGAGTCACTATTGTCGAACTCATGCCAGTCCATCAGTTCGATCCACAGGAAGGGAATTATTGGGGGTACATGACTCTCAATTTCTTTTCGCCCCACATGAGCTACGCGTCCAATCCGGAGGCCGGCAAGGCTGAATTCAAGCAGATGGTGAAGGCGCTCCATGCGGCCGGGATCGAAGTGATTCTGGATGTGGTCTACAACCACACGGCCGAATCGGATCATTTGGGACCGGTCTATTCTTTCAAAGGTATCGACAATTCGAGTTTTTATCTGCTGAATCATGGCGGCGACATCCCGTACGCCAACTACTCCGGAACGGGCAACACACTGAATTGCGCAGACCCATTCATCCGTAATCTGATTCTGGATAGTCTACGGTACTGGGTGACCGAAATGCATGTGGATGGCTTTCGGTTCGATTTGGCGTCGATTCTTACGCGATCCGAAGACGGCTCGATCAATTGGGGCGATCCGCCGCTGTTATCGGCAATCCGCACGGATCCCGTCCTGAGCAGGGCGCGCCTGATTGCCGAACCGTGGGACGCCGGTGGCGCTTACCAGCTAGGGACAAGCTTTCCAGGAATGTTCTGGCATCAGTGGAATGGCCGGTTCCGAGATGACATTCGCCGCTTTGTTCGAGGCGATCTCGGCTTTGTGGCGCCTGTCATGCGGCGACTGTACGGGAGCGACGACCTATTTCCGGACCGCATCGAAGAAGCGCGCCGGCCGTTTTACAGCATTAACTACGTGATCGCCCACGACGGATTTACCCTTTACGATCTGGTCTCCTACAACGAGCGGAGAAACGAGGCGAACGGCCACCAAAACAGAGATGGCACGAGCGAAAATTACAGCTGGAATTGCGGGTTCGAAGGGGATGAGGGCGTCCCGGCGGAGGTCATCAAACTCCGCAAACGCCAGGCGAAAAATCTATTCAGTCTGCTGATGCTCTCGAACGGTATACCGATGTTTGCTGCAGGAGACGAATTTCTGCAGAGTCAAGGCGGGAACAACAATCCATACAACCAGGACAACGAAACAGCCTGGCTTAATTGGGAAAGACTGGAGGAGAACGCCGATACTTTTCGCTTCTTCAAGTTGATGATCGCTTTTCGAAAGGCGCACCCGACGATCTGCCGCAGCCGGTATTGGCGAGAGGACATTCGCTGGCGCGGCGTGGACCCGACGACCGATCTGTCTTATCATTCCCAGAGTCTTGCCTACTACCTGAGCGGAAAATCACAGCAGGACATTGATCTCTACGTGATGGTGAACGCTTTCACGGAATCTCTCAGTTTTACGATCTTTGACGGCCAGCAGAAGCCGTGGAGCCGCGTCGTGGACACGAGCCTCGATTCGCCAAACGATATTTGTTCGCCCGGAGGCGAAGTGTCGATGGTCGGCTCGAGGTACCTGGTCCAGCCTCGGTCGATCGTGGTGCTCGTGCAGTAGGAGAAACGTAGATCCGTTCTCAGTCGTCAGTGCGGAAAAGAGATGTGGGCTCTCCACTGAATTGGACGGTTAATGAGTTGCGGACGGGTTTCAGTTCTCATTTGCGACGTCGACCATCTGTTCCCACCGGTTAGAGAGTGCGCGGAGTTCCTGTGTAACGATGGCCAATTCCCGGCTGGCTTGGGCCGGGTTCAGGGCTGCGGCGGGATCGCTGGACTGCTCCAGAACAGCGGTCAGCTCTTTCTGGCGCAGCTCCAAATCCAGGATCTTCGCCTCAATAACTGACAGTTCTCGCTCGAACTTTTGCCGGGCCTGCGCCCGCTTCTGGCGCTCCGCCGCTTCCTGTCGTTTTTGATTCTTGGGTTTTGCACCGGCTTCGCTCTGGGTCAGGATGGATTTGTCATCCGCAACGAGCCCGGCGACTGCGGTCTCGGTTCCCGTCTTTTCGAGGTAGTAACCATAACTGCCTGGATAAAAGGTCAGTTGGCCGCTGCGGACGTGCAGGACCGAGGTTGCGATCGATTGAATAAAATAGACGTCGTGACTGATAAAAGCCAAGGTTCCCTCGTATTGGCGCAAAGCGTGAACCAGGGCCTCGATACTGGGCATGTCGAGGTGCGTTGTCGGTTCGTCCATCAATAAAAAATTTGGCGGGTTAAGCAACAGCTTCGCAAGGACCAGTCTGCTTTTTTCACCGCCGCTGAGCACTTTGACGGGCTTGAATACTTCGTCGTCCCGGAATAGAAACGCCCCTAGCATTGTCCTGACGGTCTGCTCTGGAACCGTCGAACCAGAATCCGCGGCTTCTTCCAGAACCGTGCGATTCAGGTTCAACGTGTCGGCGCGATGCTGAGAACAGTATCCGACTTGAACGTTATGGCCAAGTTCACGGACACCGCGTTGGACTGGGATCACGCCTCCAAGCAGTTTTAGCAACGTTGATTTGCCGGCACCGTTGGGTCCGACAAAAACTGTTCGCTGGTTTCGTTCAACGATGAGATCGACCCCGCGGTAGACCACTGTTTCTCCGTAGGCGTGATGGATATCGCGAAGTTCGATCACCTTGCGTCCGCTTCGCTGCGGCTGCGGAAACCGGAGCGTGATATTCCGGGCGCGCATTTCGGGCGCCTCGAGCTTGTCCATCCGCTCGATCTGTTTCCGCTTGCTTTGCGCCTGCGACGCTTTGGTGTTCTTTGCTCCGAACCGGTCGATGAAAATCTGGAGGTGCTTGATTTCGCGCTGTTGGTTCTTGAACGCGGCCAGCGCCTGTTCCTGTCGCGCGGCCTTCTGCGCGACGTAGTCCTCGTAATTGCCACGGTAGGTTGTCAATCTCCGTTGATCGATTTCGACGATTCGTTGGGAAAGCGCATTCAGAAACGCGCGGTCATGCGAAATCATGAGTATCGCACCTGAATAGCCCGTCAGATAACTCTGAAGCCAAACAACGGATTCCAAATCGAGATGGTTTGTCGGCTCGTCAAGCAGCAGCAAATCTGGCTCAGTAACGAGCAGACGCGCGAGATGCGCCCGCATAATCCAGCCGCCGCTCATCGTTCGAGCTTGCCGCGCAAAATCCGGCTCTCGAAAGCTCAGACCCCTCAGAATTCGTTTTGCCTTCGCTTCCAATTGCTGAAGGTCGTTGGACGCGAATTGCTCTTCGTCCGGCGTCGTGCGCTTGTCCGATACTCCGTCGCGCAGAGCGGTCGTGGCAAGCTCCAGCACAGTCTCGTCATCAACCGGCACCGTCTCCTGAGGCAGAAAGCCGATCCTGACGCCACGCTGCAAAGCGATCCGTCCCTTATCGACCTCTTCGATTCCCAACAGAATCGAAAAAAGAGTCGACTTGCCGGCGCCATTCGGCCCGACCAAAGCAATCCGATCGCCACAATTGACCTGCATTGCAGCGTCCTCGAACAAGATCCGTCCGCCAAATGATTTGGATAGCTCCGAAACTGTCAGCATAACGCCGGGACCGCGCCGCGATGGGACGCCCGTATAAAAGATGTTGTCGAACGATGCAGATCAGTTGTTCCGAGCCTGCGGCTGCCAAATCAGGATTGTTGCGCCAGGACAGCAAGGACGTCCTGCGCCTGCTGAGTGGTCGACGCATGGGTATCCAGCCAAACGAGTTTACCGTCTTTGAACAGATAAGCCTGACGGCTGGCGAAAGCATTCAACTTCACGGGCACACCGAACGCCCCGGTGATCTTTTGATCTCGATCGGACAAGAGTGCGAACGGAAGATGATCCTCTTCGACGAATTTTTTCTGGGCTTCGACCGTGTCGAGGCTGACCCCGAAGATTTTGACACCTTTACTCTGCAGTTCTGAGTAGGAATCTCGCAAGCTGCATGCTTGAGCCGTGCAACCCGGGCTCATCGCCTTTGGATAGAAATATACCAGGGTATATCCCGTGCTCCCCTCTTCCGCGAGGTTAACCGGTTTTCCATCCTGGTCTTTCGCCGTGACCGCAGGAATCGGATCGCCGATTTTGAGTTTGCCATTGCTCTGTTGGGTTGTAGCAGCCTTCACAACGACCATCAAGCCGGCCAGTAGAATGAACAAACAAAAAAGGAGTCTCATACTCATTATATTAGTCGGCCCCAGCCAGCCGTCCAGCGTCCGGCTGGCAAACCAGTGAACTGTGTATCGACCGGATTTTTGACTGACTCGACTCAAACGGTACAGCGTCGGGCACAGCAGGAAAGGCGGTATTGCTACTGCTTTTCCTGCTGCAGCATTCTCTCGAACTTTTTGACCTTCGGCGCGACAACAAGACGGCAATATCCCTGGGTGGGATTCTTGGCGAAGTAATCCTGATGATATTCCTCCGCGCGATAGAAAGCGGTGAGCGGAACGATCTCGGTCACGATCGGGTCGGGCCAGTCTTTTTGGGCTTCGGCCTTCACCTTCTCAGCGATCGCTTTCTGGTTCTCATCCTTGTAGAGAATGATTGACCGGTACGAGGTTCCAACATCTGCCCCTTGCCGATTGAGCGTTGTCGGGTCGTGAGCGTGAAAGAATTTCCGGAGCAGATCTTCGTAGCTCACAACCGAGGGATCGAATTCGACCTGAATAACCTCAGCGTGACCCGTAGTTTCGGAACAGACTTCTTCGTAACTTGGGTTCTTCGTTGTGCCTCCGGCATATCCGGACACGACCGATTTCACTCCATTCACGAGCTTAAACTGGGCGTCGAGACACCAGAAACAGCCACCGCCGAATACTGCCGTTTGGAGTCCCGGCTCGGGTTTTGAATCATTCATTTGTGCTGACGAAACTCTGGTCAGTCCCGCCAAACAAGCAAGGACCAATAGTGCGGAAAGAGTCTTCTTCATAGGATCGATAAAACGTGGAGCTTCCTCACATTCTTTTTTGATCTGTCTCAATTGATGGATGCCGCAGGCAAGCGATTTATTCCGTCGCAGGCCGCGGTCCTTTCACGACAAGAACCGGGCAATGCGCGTGTTCCACGACCCTTTCGGCCGTGCTGCCAAGCAGCAATCGCTCAAACCGGCTTCGGCCATGCGACCCGATCACAATGAGATCGACGTTCAGGTGCTTTGCCGTCAGGACGATTTCCTCAAATGGGTAGCCGACCCGCAAAACAGCCGTCGTCGTGATTCCGCACCCGCGCAGCTCCTCGTTTAATGCCTCGAGATTTTCGGTTGCCTCCCGCTCCGCGATGCTGACCTGCGATTGAATCTCAGCAGAGTTCTCTGATTGGCGCGGGTACGGCATGGCAATGTAGTCCGGCACCTGAAAGACGTGAAGAAGAAAAACAGTCGAGTTGTTCCTCAACGCGATCCGTTTGGCGTAGGAAATGGTCGTTTTGGAATGCTCAGAAAAATCGATTGGGAGTAGGATCCGTTCGTAGATCAGATCATGCTCTTCCGGCTCTTTTCGGGAGTTTGGCCGGCTCTCGGATTTTTGAGCCGAGGAGAGATTCGGATCGATATCGTGCGTCATGGCTGAGTTCAGTTGCGAGGCTAAGGCAAATCCCTTCCAAAAGCACGCGCGGAGAAGATTTACTTTGTTTCGTCCCCGCGCAAACATCTGTAAGTTTCGCCGAATGAATCCGGTCGAATGGTTACGCGAGAAATGGAGACAGCTCGTACAGCTCAAAGACACATCGCATTCGATTGCACTCGGCAGCGCTATTGGAATGTTTTTTGGAATTTTACCGCTTTGGGGATTGAAGACGGTTCTGGCGTTGGGGCTTTGCAGGCTGGCGCGCGCCAATTTCCTGGCCACTGCAATCGCGGCGTCACTCCATGACCTTGCGCTCCCGCTGCTTCCCCTTTTACTGCGGTGGGAATATGAGATCGGCTATTGGCTTCTGAGCCATCCGCATGAATTGCCGGCGAAGCTGAGCCTTTCGCAATTTAGCGCGGCGGTCTGGTTGCATTGGTCAACGTTCCTTACGATCGGCCGGCCGCTGTTGCTCGGTGCGCTGGTTTTCTCCCTGCCAGCAGCGGTCGTGACCTATTATGTTACGCTGGTCCTGATCGAACGGACACGATTGAATAAGCGGGCCTCAACCGAGCAAACACTCAAGAGCTGATGGTGCCGATGGCGGGACTCGAACCCGCACGACCCTTTCGGGTCAACGGATTTTAACCCGACTTTCTCAACTTGACGTCAGAAAGGTATGACATTTTGTGCGTGTGCGGATCGTGACTGCTGGTAGGATCAAGGAATGGTCCAAAGTGCATCCTGAAATTACTGGCCAGCTTTTACGCTGGTTGGCCGTGATGGAACATTTGACCGATTGCCGCTCGTTTAATGACTTGCGTGAACTATTTAATAGCGTGGATCGAGTAATCACCAAAAAGGGGAACGCTGTTTGCGTTTTCAATCTTGGCCACGGGAAGAGCGCTTATCGCTTGATTGCGGCAATTCACTTCAACACGCAGACCGTCTTTGTCCTACGGTTGCTGACTCATGCAGAATACGACAGGCAAGAATGGAAAAGCGAATTGTGAAGACGTCCGAAACTAAGTTGCCTGAGACGGCGCCCGAAAGCTTCGAGCAACTGTGCGGTATCTTATTGCCTCGACCGGTTCATGATGAAGCTGGAAACGGGGAGATGATCCGTGTGATGGATTGGATCGCTGTCCGGGCTCATAACCAGGATCAGTTCGATTATGCAAAGATGCTTGGGAGCTTGGTAACCGAATACGAGGTTTCCCAGAAGCGGAGAACGAAACCGCAGTTGGCCGGCCTTGAACTGCTTAAGGCCGTTACCGAATCCAGCGGCATGACTCAAGCCGAGCTCGCCAAAGTCCTGGATATCGAGCAAGGAACAGTGTCCAAAATCATGTCTGGCGCGCGCTCGATCACCCTGGATCACGCCAAGCGTCTAGCGCGCCGTTTCAAGATGCGACCGGAGGCGTTCTTGGATCTCGATTGATTGACAAGCTCTTTTTTGATCACCGGTGGAATTCTCCGATTTTATCGGTTTGAAAAGGTGCTCAAAAAGGGAGAGGTCAAATGTCCCCCTCTCGGGAATTTTTTCGCGCGCTTTGAGGGCGTCCGTGGGCATGAAAGCGGACCGCCCGCGTGACCTTCTTCCTGGTGCTTAGAGCGTGTTTAAAAAGGCTCATGCCTGAGCGAGGCGATTGAGCATAAGGCGTGTTGCGGCGATTTCGATGAGTGTCTCAGAGCTCTGCACGCAGTACTCGTAATCCTTGCTCAATCGGCGATTTCGGCCAAGCCAGGCGAAGCTGCGCTCCACAATCCAGGTGAGGCCTGTGAGCTTGAACGCGCGCTGCCGGCGTTTGACGATCTGCAGCTTCCAGCCGTCCTGGCACAGCAGGTGGCGCGCGAGCTTGCGACTTTGGTGTCCGGCATCAGCGATGACTGTGCGAATGTTCGGGAATAATGGCCTCAGGCCACCGAGCCCGGGGTCTCACTTGACATCACCGAGCGCAGGCAGACTGAACTGGAAGTGGCGCGGCAGCGTAACGAGCTAGCGCACGCTTCGCGCCTGACAATGGTGGGCGAACTAACCGCTTCTATTGCACTCGTGTACTGTTTATTATCTTCCTAAGCATCGCCTATGCATTTCTCGCAGATCAAAGCACAGAGCCTCGCTCGTAGCACAATAGTCGCAATTGCGAAAGGCTTTCCCCTCTCATTCTTGCTTTGCGGTCTTCTTGGGATAGCCGCGCTACCGCTGATTTCAAGCGGAACAATTGCGATCCCCAACGCTAACGCCTCTAATCCGGATAAGCGGTCCGCGGGTCAAGTTAACAGAAAGGCGCCGCCAGGAATGGTCTGGATCCCCGCCGGGACGTTTCTGATGGGAACCGACGACACGGCGGGTTTTCCAAACGAGCGGCCGGCTCATCGTGTGCATGTCAACGGATTTTGGATCGATGAGTATGATGTTACCAACGCAGAGTTCGCGAAGTTTGTCGAAGCGACTGGCTGCGTCACGACAGCGGAACGTCCAGCCAGATGGGAGGATTTAAAGAAAGAGCTTCCACCCGGTACGCCGAAGCCGGTCGACAGCGCTCTTGCTCCGGGACCGCTGGTCTTTACCCCAACGTCAGGGCCCGTCCCTCTCAATGACCTATCGGCTTGGTGGCGCTGGGTGGCCGGGGCCAACTGGCGACATCCTGAAGGGCCTGGGAGCTCAATTGAAGGAAGAGAAACTCATCCGGTCGTTCAGGTTTCCTGGTATGATGCGGCGGCGTACGCTCAATGGGCTGGCAAAAGGCTGCCTACGGAAGCCGAATGGGAATTTGCCGCCCGCGGCGGGTTGGAATCAAAGCGCTACGGCTGGGGTGACGAATTCCGGCCACGCGGTCGCTACATGGCGAACACGTGGCAGGGAGTATTTCCGGTCCACGACACTGGCGAAGACGGCTTTGTGGGTACTTCGCCCGTCGGTTCCTTTCCGGCAAACGGCTACGGCTTGTACGACATGGCCGGCAACGTCTGGCAGTGGTGCAGTGACTGGTACCGGGTCGACGCCTACATTGAGGCTGCAAGCCAGAACGTCTGTCGGGACCCTGCCGGACCAGCTGAGAGTTTTGATCCGAGGTGAAGAAGTGAGTGCCCAAAGCGCAAAGGAAAAACAAGAACGAGTAAAAATGGAGAAGACGTGAAACATACATTCGCCGGATTAAGTCTTATCGGCGCCTTCGCACTTTTAGCCCTGGCTGCGGGCTGCGCTAAAAAAGTCATTTATTTAATCATCGACCAGATTGTCTACCAAGATCTCCGAGATCGGTCGCAGACCGAGGCGAACGCAGTAATAGCGGGAGAAGAGGGCAGACTTATAGAGATTGACCCTATGACAAAGAATGACATACCGCCTCGCACTTTCCTGATGGGGAGAGCTTTCCTGGCATTAGGCGTAATAATGTTCGGCGGAGCAATCGGTCTTCCCGAGGCGGCCAGGAGCGCCGAACCCGGCGCCCGCGGTAAAACAGTACAATATCTCACCTTCGGCATCGATTTCAATTACACCAACGGCCTTGAGTTCGAGTACCAGACCGCTCTGCTCGAGGGGATCAAGAAGAAAGCCGCCGAAGCTGGTCTCGTTATGCAGGTCTTCGGCTGCAAAGGTAACCCGCAGCTCCAGTTAACCCAGATCCTCGACGCGGTGACCAAGAAACCTGACGCGCTGCTGATTAACCCCCTCGACGCGAAACTCATCGTCGCCGGAGTAAAGCGGGCCAACGAGGCCAACATACCCATTTTCATTATAGAGAATCCGCCAGCAGAAGGGAAGTTTCCTGGGCCTCGTAGATTTTGACAACGAAGCCGGCGGCGCAATGGGAGCCGACGAACTCGCCAAGCTGATCGGCGAGAAAGGGGTCGTACTTGAGGCGCTTTAATGATGGAAAGAAGAAATAGACCGGGAAAACAATTCGATGCAGCCTTCCATTGTCTTTAGGATCGGTCGAACTGCACCGGAGTGCCCTAACCTAAACACTTAGCTCTGCCACCCCCCATGGAAGATATCTCTGCAAACACATCTGAAAAGACCTCTACGTGGCTCGCATTGCGAAACCCCGTCTTTAGAAAACTCTGGCTGGCAATGGTAGTGTCCGGAAGTTGCATCGGGGCCCACAACACCGCTATCTATTGGGCGCTGAACTCGCTGGGTGCCTCGACCGTGATCATCTCACTGATGGCCACGGTTTCGGCACTGCCTTACACGCTGTTCACCTTACCGGCGGGCGCCATCGCCGACATGATGGATCGTAAAAAGATTTTATTAGCGGTTCAAATCTGGCATGCCGCCCTGGCGATCGCTCTAGCGATTCTGTGGATGGCGCATCTGCTTAACCCTTATCTCATTCTGGCGAGCGCGTTCCTTTTTAGCGCGGGTTTCGCGTTTGGCTCCCCGGCGCACTCTTCGGTGATCGCCGAGATGGTTTCCGCGGAAGAGTTGGGCTCCGCATATACTCTCGCCGGAATGCAGA
>CAZMNG010000074.1:0-10172 GCA_964567505.1 uncultured Chthoniobacterales bacterium | reverse complement strand
GGATGGCCACACCGATCCGGCGCGCGCTCGTCCAGCTCGGATACCGCGTCCGTGAATATTGTCCCATCGGACAACTGGTGCCCGGAATGGCCTATCTCGTCCGGCGCCTTCTGGAAAACACGTCAAACGAGGGCTTTTTGCGGGCCGGATTCAGCGAGAAGCGATCGATTACCGCACTGCTGAGCAACCCGGCGGCCCAGGTTGCTGAGCGTCCGGACGCCAATGGCAAACCTGGGAAGCCTTTCGCCGGTAACGCCAATTCCGGCCATCGACTGGCCCCATACCGCACAGAGACGCCTTTTCGAAATGAGCCAACGCTCGACTTTGCAGTCGCCGCGCCTCGCACGAGAATGGTTCAGGCGCTTGCCAGCGTACGAGGAAAATTGGGGTTGACCTATCCGCTCGTCATCGGCGGCAAAGAGCTCCCGGGGTCGGCGCAACTGGTTTCAATCAACCCCGCTCGTCCCCAACAGGTAATCGGGCAAGTTGCCCAGGGTGCGACACCGGAGGTCGCCATGGCTGTCGTGGCCGCCAGAAAAGCGTTTGCTTCCTGGAGCAGAACCAACGCCGAATCCCGCAGCAAATTGCTCGATCGACTCGCCGACAAAATGCGCGCGGCTCGCTACGAGCTCGCCGCCTGGCAGATCTTCGAAGTTGGGAAAACATGGGCTGAAGCGGATTCCGATGTCGTGGAAGCGATCGATTTTTGCACCTTCTACGCAGACGAAATGCGGCGCCTCGGCCAGGGCTGCCTGACTCAAAACGTTCCAGGCGAAATCAGTATCGAGGACTACGTGCCACGCGGGGTCGCCGCCATCATTGCTCCATGGAATTTTCCTCTCGCTATACTGTGCGGAATGACGGTCGCTGCGCTCGTCACTGGTAACACCGTGATCATCAAGCCGGCAGAGCAATCATCCGTGATCGGCGCGCTCTTCATGAATCTTCTGCGCGAAGCTGGATTCCCGGACGGCGTGGCAAACCTGGTTTCCGGCACCGGCGAATCTGTCGGGTCGCTCCTCGTTGCCCATCCGGATATCGACCTGATCGCGTTCACAGGTTCCCGGGAGGTCGGAACGCTCATTTGGAGTATGGCCGCCGTCACGCACCTGGATCAAAGGAATCTGAAAAAGGTGATCTGCGAAATGGGCGGAAAAAATGCCGCCATCATCGATACCGATGCAGATCTTGACGAAGCCGTTCTCGGTATTCTCCAGTCCTCCTTCGGTTATCAGGGTCAGAAATGCTCTGCGCTTTCCCGGCTGATTACAGTCGGCGATGTTGGTCAGCGGTTGGTTCCCCGCCTGACAGATGCAGTTGCCGCGCTCAAGATCGGACTTCCGGAATTTCCGGACACCGATATCGGCCCTGTGATCGACCAGATCTCCCTCGACAAGATCCAGAGGTATATCGACCTGGGGAAACGGGAACATCACCTCGCGTATCAAGCTCCATTACCAGGCGGGCTTGACGGTTATTACATTGGTCCTTCCGTCTTTACAGAGGTCTTACCCGACGCGCGTCTCGCGCAGGAAGAGATTTTTGGACCGGTTCTGGCGGTAATTGCGGCGCAAGACCTGGCAACAGCGATCCAGATCGCAAACAACACTCCGTTCGCCCTCACTGGCGGTCTTTATTCGCGCAGTCCGGTCAATATCGACCGTGTCCGGGCCGAGTTTCAGGTCGGCAACCTTTACATCAACCGGCCAATCACCGGGGCAATCGTCGGACGGCATCCCTTCGGCGGCTTTAAAATGTCGGGCGGCGGAACGAAAGCCGGCGGGAAAGATTACTTGCTCAACTTCCTCTTCCCGCGAGTCGTTACGGAAAATACGCTGCGGCACGGATTCGCTCCCGAATCGGAGACACTGCCGCTTCCTTAATCGAGAAATTGCGCCTCGCTCGGGTTCAAAATCGCGTAACGCACCAGCGATACGTATTTGCCTTCTTTAAGCACTTCGTCCCGTAACATCCCCTCCCGGATCATCCCAATCTTTTCCAGCACCCGTCCGGAAGCGGGGTTCCCGACAAAATGCGTCGCGGAAATTTTGTGGCACCAAAGAACCTTGAATCCATAATCCACAATTACTCTTGCCGCCTCAGTGCAATACCCACGGTTCCAGAACTCGGTTCCGACCCAATACCCGAGTTCCGCACGATTGTACGTTCCCACGCGATGCAATTCGATTGCGCCAATAAGGTCTCCGCTCTGCTTGCAAATTGCGAACACTGCACCGCGCCCCTCATAGAAACAGGCCTGATGCGTGGCGATCCAAGCTTCTGCCATCCCTTCCTCGTACGGATGAGGAATCAGCAGCGTCGTCTCGTAAATTCGCCGATCGCCGGCGAGAGCTTTGACCCGCGGAGCATCGGTCAGCGTGAACGGCCGCAGGACCAGGCGCTCAGTGTGAATTGTTTCCTGAATGAGCATCTGAACTATACTAGTGTCCTGTCCCCGAAATAGCATGGCTTTCGTTGCGATCAAAAAAAGCCATGCTATTTCGGGCACACAACACTACTACTTGATTGAAGACGCTGTCAGCAGGAATACCCCATGCCTCTTCTTGGCTGCATATCAGATGATTTCACTGGTGGAACCGACTTGGCCAATAACCTCGTTAAAAGTGGGTTTCGCACCGTTCAGACGATTGGTATCCCATCCTCGCTACCCGATCTCGAACCGATTGATGCCGTTGTCGTTGCGCTGAAAACGCGGACATGCCCGGCCGAACAGGCGGTGCGCGAATCGAGAGAAGCGATCAGATGGTTAAGGTCGATCGGTTGCAGACAATTCTATTTCAAATACTGCTCGACGTTCGACTCGACCTCAAAAGGCAATATCGGGCCGGTGATCGAGGCGCTGCTCGAGGAGCTCGAGATCCGATACACGGTTGCGTGCCCTGCGTTTCCGGATAATGGTCGCACGGTCTATCGCGGGCACCTCTTTGTTTACGACCAGCTTTTAAGCGAAAGCGGCATGCGCAATCACCCGCTGACGCCGATGACAGATCCGAACATTGTTCGCGTTCTGGAAGCCCAGTCTCGGGCCACCATCGACTTGATCCGGCTTGATGTGATTCGTCAGGGCGAAAAGGCTGTCAGCAACGAGTTCGAGAAACACAGAAACCAACCTGGCAGCACAATTTCAATCACTGACTCGACATCCAACGAGGACCTCGGCGTTCTGGCCGGAGCGGCAAAACATCTGAAACTGGTCACCGGAGGATCCGGGCTCGCCCTTGGACTGGGCAAGAACTACGGCCTGCAACCGGACCACGCAGCGAAAAAAATTGCGACTTCCGGTCGAAGAGCCATTCTTGCAGGAAGCTGTTCGCAAATGACGCTCAAACAGATTTCGCACGCACGCGATCTTTTTCCGACCTTACAGGTTGAGCCGGCAAAACTCGCTGCCGGATTCGACGCTGCCGTCGAAAACGTTGGGAACTGGGCGAAACAGAATCTGTCTGTTTCGGAGACCATCCTCATCTACACAAGCGGGTCGCCGGACGAGATCGCGTCGAATCAAAAAATCCTGGGCGTTCAGCGAGCCGGCGAGCTTTGTGAAAAATTTCTGGCAGAAATTGCGCAGAAAATCGTCGATTACGGGGTATCTCAACTGATTGTGGCCGGTGGTGAAACATCCGGAGCAGTCGTTTCAAAGCTCAATTTGAACATTCTGCACATCGGCCCGGAAATCGATCCCGGTGTCCCGTGGACCCTCGCATCGGGTAACCACCGTCAGATCGCTCTGGCTCTAAAATCGGGAAATTTCGGCTCCGAACAGTTTTTTGTAAATGCCTGGCGGCTGATTGGAGCATCGGAATGAACACGGAATCGAAGCTGCGAGAACGCATCGCCGGGATTGGACTCAGTCTGTACAATCGTGGCTTGAGCCCGGGTAGCAGCGGCAACATCAGCGTCCGGTTGGAAGATGGCTGGCTGCTGACCCCGACGAATTCCTGTCTGGGAGAACTCGATCCGAGCTCCCTTTCGAAACTGGACTGGAACGGAAATCTGCTGTCCGGTGCAAAGCCGAGCAAGGAGTATTTCCTCCACCTTGCAATGTACCAGAACCGTCCGCAAACCGGCGCGATCGTTCATCTCCACAGCAGTTTTGCCGCTGCGATCTCGTGTCTGGATGGGCTCGACCCGGCAAGTTGCATTCCGCCTATCACCCCTTATTTCGTGATGCGGGTAGGGAAACTGCCCCTCATTCCCTATTTTCGTCCCGGCGACAAAGCACTGGCGAATGAGATCGGAAAACAAGCCGGCAAACATGCCGCCCTCCTTTTGGCCAATCACGGCCCGGTTGTGTCCGCCAAAGACCTCGATTCCGCGATGTTCGCAACAGAAGAACTCGAGGAAACGTCAAAACTCATGCTGCTTCTGCGTGGCCAAAAGATTCGCACTCTGGACACAGCCCAAATTCAGGAACTGCGCGAATCTTTCGGAGCGGAGTGGGAAACCTGATGCCGAAATTTAACGCCAATTTATCGTGGCTCTTTCAGGAAAGGCCGTTTGCAGAACGATTTGCCGCGGCGGCGAATGCAGGATTTCGGGGTATTGAAATTCTGTTCCCGTACGATCACCCTGCGTCGGAGATTCGGTCGGCGCTGGATGCGAATGGTTTGGAGATGGTGCTATTGAATGCGCCGCCGGGAGACTTCAGCGCGGGTGAGCGTGGTCTTGCCGCGCTGCCAGGGCGCCAACGCGAGTACCGGGAAACGTTTGCACAGGCTCTTGATTACGCTGCCGCTCTGAACTGCAAGCGGATCCATATAATGGCTGGGCTTCCCGACCCTACAGACAGAACCTTGGTGCAGACCACCTTCTTGAGCAATCTCGACTACGCTCTGAACCAGGTTGAAGGCACTGGAATTAATCTCCTGATTGAGCCGATCAATCCGCGTGATATCCCCGGTTATTATCTCACCACGATCGAACAGGCCGATGCGATTCTCCAGGCACTGTCGCATCCCGCGTTGAAGATCCAATTCGATTGGTATCATGCCCAGATTGTGGGCGGTGATCTCGCCCGCCGAACGCAAAAATACTTCTCCAAGACTGGGCACTACCAGGTCGCAGGAGTTCCCGATCGAGCCGAACCGGATACCGGGGAGGTGAACTACGGTTATCTGTTTAAACTGGTCGATTCTCTTCAATACGGCGGATGGGTCGGATGCGAATATCGCCCGAAAAATCGAACTGAAGAGGGTCTGGGCTGGCTCTCAACGCTTAGCTGATATGCCAAAAGTAAACAAAGTCGGATTTGTCGGTCTCGGTGCCATGGGGATTGGCATGGCCACTCAACTTCTGAATAAGGGATTCAAAGTTGCAGCCGTCGACGTTCGCGAAGAAATGAAAGACCGCTGGATTTCGGCCGGCGGAGAATGGTGCGACTCGCCGGCCGCGGCCGCTGTCGATGCCGATGTGTTCGTCGCAATGGTGGTGAACGCCGAACAGATCGAGTCCGTGTTGTTTGGAGGCAAAGGAGCTCTCAAGAAGCTGCGCCCGAAGAGTGTCATCATCGTGACGAGCACTGTCTCACCCTCATTCAGCCGCGAACTTGGAAAACGACTGGCTGACTCGGGTCACCTCTTGATCGACGCGCCGGTAAGCGGCGGAGTCGTAGGCGCGGAATCTGGCGGCCTGTCAATCATGGCATCCGGCAGCGATGACGCTTTCGAAACAGGTGAACCGGTTCTGCGGGCGATGGCGACCAGGATCTATCGGATCGGGACCGAACCGGGACTCGGTTCGGTCGTCAAAACGGTCAACCAATTGCTGGCCGGGTCCCACATTGCGCTCGCGGCGGAAGCGATGGCGTTCGGAACCCGTGCCGGAGTCGATCCAAAGGTTCTTTTCGAAGTGATCTCAAACAGCGCCGGATCTTCCTGGATGTTCAACAATCGCGTCCCGCACATGCTCGCCGGCGATTATACTCCGCTCAGTGCTGTAAACATATTTGTTAAAGACCTGGGCATCGTGCTCGACGTCGCTCATGAGCTCCGGTTTCCCCTCCCAATGGCTGCGCTCGCTCATCAACTGTTTATCGCCGCTGCCGCTTCCGGCCAAGGGAATCAGGATGATGCCTCCCTCGTGAAACTCTACGAAAACCTGACAGGCGTCTCAGTCAAAAAGGATAGCTAGCCTGCATCGCTCCCAAATCCGCGGAAGAAGCCCGGCAATTCATTCGCCGCTTGAACCCGCCGAGGGACAGTTTCATCTCAAATCTTGACGGGTACGCGCCGGTGCGGGGCTCACGGACCTTTTGGCTGGTGAGACTTTCGCGTTCCCTGCTTCGTTGCGATCGAGCCAATTAATGCTAGTTTCCGTGTCCTTCGAATGAACTACAAAGAGACACTGAATCTGCCGAAGACCGAGTTTCCAATGAAGGCCAATCTCTCCACGCGGGAACCGGAAATTCTCGCGCGTTGGGAGTTGGAGAGGATTTACGAGCAGATTCAAGAGCGTCGCAAAAACGAGCCTCTATTCGTGCTCCACGACGGTCCTCCATTCGCAAACGGCGACGTTCATATGGGGACGGGCCTGAACAAGGTCCTCAAGGATCTCATCGTTAAGAGCCGTACAATGGCCGGCCTGAGAGCTCCATACATTCCCGGATGGGATTGTCACGGGTTGCCGATCGAGTTCAAGGTCGTCAAAGAGTCCAGAGGTCTATCGCCGCTCGAAGTCCGGAAGCGTTCCGAAGCCTACGCTCGAAAATACATCGACATCCAGCGGCGTCAGTTCCGGCGACTCGGAGTGTTTGGTGATTGGGACCATCCTTACCTGACTCTTGACCGCTCGTACGAAGCGGTAATTCTTCGCGTTTTCGCCCGGTTGGTGGAAAAGAACCTTGTTTACCAGAGCAAGAAACCGGTTTTCTGGAGCACCGGTGCGCAGACCGCCCTGGCAGAAGCCGAGGTGGAATACAAGGACCGGACTGACCCTTCGATCTACGTCGGCTTTCCGATTCAGACCGGTCCGTGCGCGGGCAACGCCTCGATTGTCATCTGGACCACGACGCCCTGGACGCTCCCCGCAAATCTCGCGATCACCGTCCACCCCGTCTACAAATATCTCGTCCAGGAGTTTCGTCATCCGGAAAAGCCAACCCCGAGGACCTTCCTCCTCGCGAGCGATCTTGTGCATCATTTCGAACAGGCATCCGGGTGGGGCCGAACCGGCGAACCGCTCGCCTGGTTCGCAGGTGCCGAAATGGAAAAATGGCTTTGCCGCCATCCATTTCTCGATCGAGATTCAGTCGTTCTGCTCAGCGACCATGTGACGCTCGATGCCGGTACGGGGTGCGTCCATACAGCTCCGGGCCACGGCGAAGAAGATTACCAGATCGGCTTGAAACATGGTCTCCCGCTCTTGTCCCCGGTAGACGACAACGGTCGCTACACTGAAGAAGTCGGAGTCCCGGAATGGGTCGGCAAGTATGTCTTCGATGCAAACAAGGACGTAATCCATCGACTTGCGGAAGTCGGAGCGCTCGTGGCGGCGAGCGATCACCAGCACACCTATCCCTATTGCTGGCGGTCAAAAATTCCGGTGATCTTCAGGGCCGTCGAGCAGTTCTTCATCAAAGTCGAACAGATTAAAGCCGCCGCACTCGAATCGATCGACAAGGTCAAATGGGTTCCGCACTGGGGCAGAAACCGTATCTACGCCACCGTCGAATCCCGACCAGACTGGTGCATTTCGCGACAACGTAGCTGGGGCGTGCCGCTGCCAGTCTTTTACGACGGAACTACTCCGATCTTGAACCCGGACTGGATTCGGAAATTTGCGGATCTCGTTGAGCGCCGTGGCACGAACGCGTGGTACGAACTTGGCGACGCGGAAATATCCACTGCACTCGGTCTGCCGAAGGTTTATGCGCGCCGGAGCGACACGCTGGATGTATGGATTGACTCCGGTGTAAGCCATGAAGCCGTTCTGCGGCGGAACCCGGCGTTGCATTGGCCGGCGGACGTCTATATCGAAGCGACGGATCAGCATCGTGGCTGGTTCCAATCTTCATTGCTCACCAGCGTCGCGATAAACGACGCCGCTCCCTTTCGGGAGGTTCTCACTCACGCGTTTGTGGTGGATGTCGAAAGCCGGCGCAAAATCTCAAAATCTGACCAGGGCGGATACGCCAAGCCGACGGAGGTCGAACATTACATCAACAAATACGGCGCGGATATCGTCCGCCTTTGGGTCTCGAGCGTGAACTACACCGACGAAGTTCCTTTTGGCGAAACGATGTTCGGACAGCTCGCCGACACCTACCGCCGAATTCGAAATACGCTCCGCATCCTCCTCGCGAATCTCTCCGACTTCGATCCCATTAAGGATTCAGTCTCGAACTTGACTCTCGTCGATCGCTGGGCGGCATCCCGGCTCCAACAGGTCATCCAACAGTGCCGCGACGCCTACGACCAATACGAATTCCACAAGGTTTACCACGGCATCAACCAATTCTGCGCGGTCGATCTGAGCAGCCTCTACGTCGATATCACAAAAGACAGGATGTACTGCGACGCCGCATCCTCGCATCGGCGTCGCGCCACGCAAACGGTGATTTACAACGTCTTTGACGCACTGGTCCGCTTGATTGCACCGGTTCTAGTCTTTACGGCTGAGGAGTCCTGGAAATTCTTCGGCAAAACCGATTCCGTCCACCTGGAGAAATTTCCGCAATGCGATGATTCAAAAATCGATCCCGGTTCACTGGAAGACGCGGAAGCGCTGCTGCAGGCGCGATCGATCGTTTCTCAATCGATCGAAGTGGCACGTCAGCAAAAGACCGTCGGAAACGCCCTCGAAGCGCACGTCGTTCTCTCCTTGCCGCGGACGCACCGGGTTCACGGGTTGAATCCCAGTGAAATTGAAGAGTTCCTGATCCTCAGCCATATCGACCTTGTGGCAACTGACAACGAATCGAACGCGGTAGTCACCAGGACACCCTATCCGCGATGCGAACGTTGCTGGCGGCATAGACCGACTGTCGGCGCTGATCCGAATCATCCGACCTTGTGCGATCGGTGTGCGGAAGTGGTCGGCGCACTAGGCATTGCCGGATGAAATGAGATACCTGTTATTTCTGAGCTTGCCGCTCTTTGCGCTGGACCAGCTGACAAAGTGGCTCGTGCGTCAGAACATTCCCTTTGACGGCGAGATCCCGGTCATTCCGGGATTTTTTAGCCTCATTCACGCGGCGAACACCGGCGCAGCGTTCAGCATGTTTACCGGAAACAATGCCTTCTTTATCGGGTTGGCATCGGTCGCCCTGGCGGCAATCATTTTCTTCCTGATGCGCGATTCCCGTGCCCGGAAGCTCGAGCACCGGCTGAACAATCTCACTCGAATTTCGTTCGCACTGCTCGTAAGCGGCATCCTCGGCAACCTGACCGATCGCATTTTCCGCGGCGCGGTAACCGATTTCCTTCACTTCTATATTCAGGCGTACGCCTGGCCCTCGTTCAACGTCGCAGACTCCTGTATCTGCATCGCCGCCGCCCTTCTCATTCTTGGGTCCTTCGGAAGAACACAGAGTGACGGAGAAAGGACACAGCGGGGATAGTTCACCACAAAGGCACAGAGGGCACAGAGTTTTGTGAATAATAACTTTAAAAAATAAGGTTGTTACACTACTTTTGGTTTGTGAGTAGTCGATTGCGGTATTTAAGCCATCTGGTTATCGGTCTTGCGATAGATGTCCATCGGGAGCTCGGGCCCGGCTTGCTCGAATCGACTTAAGAGGAATGCCTCGCCTATGAGCTGCAAGCGGCTTCTTTGAAGTTTGAGCGTCAAAAACCAGTGCCGCTGACCTACAAAACGCTTCAGCTTAACTGTGGGTATCGCCTGGACCTATTGATCGAGGACCTGTTGATCATCGAGATCAAGAGCGTGTCTGAACACAATCCAATCTTCGAAGCGCAGGTCCTCACCTACATGAAGTTGGCGAACGTTCCGGTGGGCTTGTTAATGAATTTCAACGTCCCGGTCCTCAAGCACGGGCTCAAAAGATTCGTCCTGAACTCTGTGCCCTCCGTGCCTTTGTGGTAAACCATTCCCTCTGTGTCCTCTCGCCCTTCCTCTGCGTCCTCCGCTAACCCGATCCGCCGGGCCTGGGCTCGAGCGTTTTCAGCAGTTGCAACGCCTCTTCCCGGGTTTGA
>CAZMNG010000073.1:0-10231 GCA_964567505.1 uncultured Chthoniobacterales bacterium | reverse complement strand
GTTGCTCAAGCCCCGGCAAGAAATGGTCCGGGTTGAAACCGACCGGCGTATCGGGATTACGAAATCGGTGGAGTTAGATTGGCGATTTCTCGCTTCGGGATCTTCTTACGTCAGCGTCTCGAAAACCGTCAAATCCCAAAAAGGAAAAACCCGCCCCAGAGCAGACTGAGGCGGGTGCAAATCCTCGTAAGGCCGTAACCCTATTTAGAGTACCCGGTCGTTGCGGGAGCTGGTGGTGGCGGAGGAGGTGTCTCCTTTTTCGCACAGGCAGAAACGCCAAGCGCCGCAGCGGCCAAAGCCACTAAAGTAAAATATTTTACAATGTTCATCAGTGTCGCCTCCTTTCTTAGCTAGCAGCACAACCGTATTAGGCTGAACCAATCGTGGACACAAATGGATTTTCAGAAATTCGTTCAAACCGGAGGCTGAAAAGGGTTCATTCCTTGATTAGCAGTCAGCTCTGAGGTGTCAGGCAATTTTCATTCGATGATCTCAACTATCGCACCTTCTTCGACGGTATCGAAGAGCCGTATCACGTCCGCATTGCGCATCCGGATGCAGCCGGCGCTCACCGGCTGTCCGATTGATCCTTCATGATTGGTCCCGTGGATATAAATGTAGCGCCCTTTTGTGGCGGCATTTTGTCGTTCGAGGCCTTCAAGCCATAGGATTCGGGAAGTAATCAGGTCCTGTTCCGCGGACCAAGTGACCGGTTCGGTAACCGGTCGTCGGCCTTTGAACACCGTTCCGATCGGCATTCCGGCACCGATTTTCTCGCAAATCCGAAATTGACCGGTCGGCGTTTTTCCGCTGCCGTGTTCGAATCCAAGCCCAAACCGGGATGTTGAGACAGGCGCTTCGAACAGCGACTCTGCGTCATGGAAAAGTTTCAACGACTGGGTTCGGCTATCAATCACGATCTTGTGCATACTTCCGATTCCACCTAGGTTGGGCACTATTTCATGAGTGCTGGATTCAATGTAGCGATTGTTGGAGCGACGGGAGCCGTAGGGGCCGAGTTGCTGCAACTTCTGGAGCAACGAGAGTTCCCTCTCCGAGGACTCAAATTGCTGGCTTCTCCCAAGTCTGTCGGCAAAGTACTAAAATTCAAGGGAGAAGAAATTCCGGTTGAAACGATTTCTTCGGAAGTGTTCCGCGGGGTTGACATTGCGTTGTTCAGCGCCGGGGCGGCCACTTCGCGCGAGTTCGCGCAGAGCGCCGTCAACTCCGGAGCAATTGTGATCGACAATTCGTCTGCGTTTCGGATGGAACCTGGAGTTCCACTGGTCGTCCCGGAGATCAATCCGCGCGATATTCAGACACACAAGGGGATTGTCGCCAATCCGAATTGCACAACGATCATTTCGTTAATGGCGCTCTATCCGCTTCACCGGGCTTTCCGGGTCAGGCGAGTGATAGCAGCGAGTTATCAGGCGGTTTCCGGTGCGGGCGCAAAGGCGATTCAGGAGCTTTCGGATCAGACGAAGTCGTTCTTTTCGGGCGAGCTTGCAGCTCCGGTTGTCTTTCCGCAGACGATCGCGTTCAACGTCCTTCCGCAGGTCGATGTTTTCCTCGAGAACGGATACACGAAAGAGGAGATTAAGTTTGCTAACGAGAGTCGCAAGATCATGCACCATCCGACGCTCCGCGCTTCGATCACTTGCGTGCGCGTCCCGGTATTCCGAGCCCATTCCATTGCGATTCATGCTGAGTTTGAACAGCCGGTTTCGGTCCAACAGGCGAGGGATGTATTGGCGAAGTTCCAAGGCCTGGAACTCGTTGATGATCCTGGTTCCAGGGTTTATCCAACGCCGGTCCATGTGGCAGGGAAGAATAATTGTCAAGTGGGCCGCATTCGGGTCGATCTCGCGCTCGACAACGGTTTAGCCTTCTGGGTTTGCGGCGACCAGATCCTGAAAGGGGCTGCATTGAACGCGCTTCAAATCGCTGAGGTGTTAAAGAAGTAGAGTCCAGACTGGTAGAAGAGGCGAAATTCGGAAGGGATGTCGTATTTATTGGAGTCCTCTTTGGCGGTTCCCAGAATTGCCAGGGTATCGATTTCTTTGGCCCCGGTACCCCTGAAGTCTCACAAGCCAAGGTGCTTGCGACAGGACACCGGCCCTAAGAGTTGCCACTGATCGAAAGGTGCTTCTCGAGAAACTTCTCCATTGCCTCGTAAAATGCGAACCGGTTTTCCTCGTTGTGGAACCCGTGCCCTTCGTCCTGCTTGACCATGTATTCCACCGCAATCCCGCGTTTTTTGAGGGCATCAACGATCTGATTCGATTCGTCGATCTTGACCCGGGGATCGTTTGCGCCCTGGGCCACGAACAGAGGGGTGCTGATCTTATCCGCGTTTAGTGCCGGGGAAATTTCCTGAAAAAGTGCCTTGTCTTTATCCGGGTTGCCGACCATTTCGTACATCATATCCATAAACGGTTTCCAATAGGGCGGTAGCGTTTTCATGAATGTGAAGAGGTTGGAGACGCCCACATAATCGACCCCGGCGGCGTATAAATCGGGGGTCTTGGTCAGACCGGCGAGCACGGCATAACCTCCGTAACTGCCCCCGTAGATTGCCACCCGCTTCGGATCCGCGATCCCCTGGTCAACCAGCCATTTGACACCGTCGGTGATGTCGTCCTGCATGCTCCGGCCCCATTGACGGAACCCGGCTTCCCAGAATTTGCGGCCGTAGCCGGTTGACCCGCGGAAGTTCATCTGCAGGAGACCGAATCCACGATTGGCCAGGTATTGAACTTCCGGATTGAAGCCCCAATCATCTCGTACCCAAGGTCCCCCGTGCGGGTTGACGACGATCGGCAGGTTTTGTGCCGGTTTACCTTTCGGTAACGTCAAATAGCCGTGAATTGTGAGCCCGTCACGAGCGGTGTATTCGATCGGCTTCATCTCGGCCAGTTCGTCTTCCTTCAGCCATGGATTACGGTCCGCAAGTTTGGTCAGCTCATCCGATTTTGAGTCGTACAAGTAGAATGCGCCCAATGAACGGTCGGTAATCGTGCGGACGATGAATGTATCTTCTTCCTTGTTCCCCGAGACGATGTAAATGTCATACCCCGGTAGTTTCCCGGTGAGCGTATCGTAAAGGGTCTCGGCGACCGGATCGAAAAACTTCCGCTCATCTTTCCAGGTCGTGTAACTTGTACTCGTGATGACCTTTCGCTTCTTCGAGTAGTTAAGCCCGGAGACATCGACGTCGGGCTGTTCGAACAGGACCTGAGTCTCTTTCCCAGTCTCAGGATCGAATTCGACAACAGCCGCTTTATCCCGGCCGATGTTCGATACTCCGTAAAGCGCCTTGTTATCGAACGTGAAAAACTGGGGGGAAAAACTTTCTCTGAAGTTTGTTGTGATCACCGTCTTCCAAGGGTCGCTTTGCGTCTTACGATACAGAAGGCTCGTATTCACGCCGTCGGTGGTCGTTGCAACCCGAATATTCCCGTCGTGATCGGTCGACCAGCTTGCGATATTCCCTGGGTTTTCGGCTGCCAGTTTCAAATCACCCGTTTCGACACTGAGCCGGTAGGCATCGAAGACCTCTTTGTTTCGTTGATTGAGCGCAACGAGCAGATCGGTCGGATGATCTTCCAAGTCATCGATCACGTCCGCACGCACTCCGTCGAATGGCGTCAGATCGCGCTGGCCCGTTCCGTCGCTTTGCGTCACATAAAGGTGGAAGTCTTCATCACCGGCGTTGTCTTTCAAGAACAGGAGATATTTGTCTCCCTTCCAAAAGAAACTGCGTATATCCCGGTCCTTGACCTGCGTGATCTGGTTCGCATCGCCACCCGATTTCGCCTGGACAAAGATATTCAGCCGGCTATTGACCGGTTTCAGGAATCCGATCAGGTTGCCGCTCGGTGAAAGTTTGTAGCCGGTCGTTTGAGGATTTCGAAAAAAATCGCGCAAAGGAATGAGCGGCGGTGCGCTCTCATCGGCTGGAGCAGAAGGAAGTATCGACATAAGTAGAAACGGACTGACTGGGATGAACTACATACGGACATTCCCTTGCGGTCGCAATGGTCCTCGGTGCAATTCTTCGTCGCGACGGATTTGTACGACCGGGCGCGAGTCAGTTGGGTCGGGATTGAACGCATCGTAATGAGCTGGTTTACATTTACCTGGCAGAATTTCTTGTTTTCGTTCCTGGCCCTCGCGTTTGAAGGGCTACCGTTTGTTTTGATCGGTTCGCTGATTTCGGGTGCTATCGCCGCGTTCGTCCCATCGAAGGTAATTACGGGATTTCTACCGAAGAATGGGATTCTCGCCACGCTGGTAAGCGGCCTTCTCGGACTCTGTTTTCCGATTTGCGAATGCGGCATCGTCCCGGTCGTACGCAGATTGATGGATAAGGGCCTGCCGATTTCGTGCGGCGTCACGTTCATGCTCGCATCGCCGATCGTGAATCCGATCGTCGCGTTCAGCACCCTTGCGGCTTTCAGGGCTCAGGCGCCATGGCTGAATATGGGGACCCGACTCACCCTTGGTTATGTGGTCGCGGTTGTCGCCGGTCTGGTTGTCCGGGGGATTGACCCATCGTCGATTTTGCGCTCCGGCGCAATTAAGGTTCCGACTCGGAAGCGCCTGGCATTCAGCGTGAGTGCGCTTCCCGATGCGGCAAGCGCCGGGATCAATGCGTCGGTTCACGAGAAGCTGGTCGCCGCGATTCGAATGGCCTGCGACGACTTCATCGACACCGCGATTTACTTCATGGCCGGCGCGGCCGTTGCCGCCACGTTCAATACGGCGGTCGATCAGCAGATCATTTTGCCATTAGCCTTGAATCCGATGCTTGCGACATTTTCGATGATGGCGTTTGCGAGCATTCTGACACTCTGCAGCACCTCCGATGCATTTATTGCTGCCACGTTTGTGAGTTTTCCGATCTTCGCGCGGATGGCGTTCATGGTGTTTGGGCCAATGTTCGATTTGAAGCTCTTCTTTCTCTACAGCGTCTTATTCAAGAAACGGTTTGTAATCGGTTTGGGAATTGGACTTTTTATTTTCATCGGGATAATCTGCAGCCGCGTTCTAATCTATTTGTATGCGGGCCAAGCTTTGTAGTGTTCTGAATGGTGTCACTCTGATCGGACTCGGCGTTGTTTTGCTCGACTTCTACTTCACTGGACGATTGGACCAGTACCTGCACCCGCAATTTC
This sequence comes from uncultured Chthoniobacterales bacterium, assembly GCA_964567505.1. Lineage (GTDB taxonomy): Bacteria > Verrucomicrobiota > Verrucomicrobiia > Chthoniobacterales > JAFAMB01 > JAFAMB01. The sequence goes on along the minus strand of CAZMNG010000073.1, from coordinate 5,051 downwards.
GACCCTGGACGTTGGCTGGGGGAATTGTTTTTTGCCTCGCCGGGGTTATTTATGCCGGCTCAAAGGCGACGGAATGCTGCGTCGAAGGAGAATGTGTCCACCGAAACTCCAACAGTCTTTTGCGAAGCGCGCTCGCATTTTGTGTTTTGTTTCTTCCGCTGGCGGCCGGGGTTGCACTTTCGAAAGACAGCTACGATCAGCATGCCGTCCTGAATCGCGGGTTCGTGGAGGACATGTCCACGCTGCCAGGGCATTCCGGCGTTTCGGTGCAAAAGCCATCCAACGATCCGGCCATTCCTCCACAGGCTTTGGGTGCCGATAATGACGAACGGGCTACTGAGCCCTTGCCGCAGGATACTCCGAATGATCAATCCGATCCGAACGGACCTGTGCCCGCGGATCAGGCGAATCCCAATGTTCCATCCCCGAATGACCAAAGCAGCGCGCAGTACTTGCCGCGAGCAGTGGATGGAAATGTTGCGCTGGAGGTAACGGACCTGCTTTATGGCGAGGCGGAAGAGAGTCTAAGGAAGATGTTTTCCGATAAAACAGTCGAAGTGGTGGGTCAATACCTGCCAGGGTCCGACGCGAATCAATTCAAACTCGTACGGATGTTCATCGTCTGCTGCGCAGCAGATGCACGCCCGATTGCAGTACCCGTCCAGGTCTCGGGCCCGATAAGCGTGACCGAAATGGGCTGGGTGAAGGTCATTGGTAAAGCGACCTACGCAAAAAACGGAGATCGAGTTCACGTCATTTTGAGAGCGGACAAAGTCGAGCCTACGGATCCGCCTGCTGAGGCGATGTTGTATTAAGCGGGCCAACGTGAAAATCTCACGACCGCGGTCACATCGCCATCCCGCCATCCACGGTCAGCACCTGGCCGGTGATGTATTTCGCTTCCGGACTCGCGATAAACGAGACCGCAGCGGCAATGTCTTCGCACTCTCCGAACTTAGCCAGAGGAATGAGAGAAAGAGCATGCGCTTTAATCGGTTCGGCCAATTGGTCGGTCATGTCAGTCGTAATAAACCCGGGTGCGACGGCGTTGACGGTTACGTTCCGGCTGGCGAGTTCGCGCGCCAAGGCCTTGGTCAACCCGATCAAGCCCGCTTTGCTCGCAGCGTAGTTGGCCTGGCCGGCTTGGCCGATTAGACCGCTGACCGAACTAATGTTCACAATTCGGCCGTAGGATTGCTTCATCATCGGGCGTTCAAGCGCCTGAACGAAGTTGAACGCACCTTTCAGGTTTGTATCGACTACCGCGTCCCAATCCTCTTCGGACATTCGCATGCTGAGCCGGTCACGCGTGATTCCGGCATTGTTAATCAATACCTGAACCTTGCCGAAATCTTTGACGATCTGCCTACAGAGGGCGGCAGTTGCGTCCGTATTCGCGACGTCGACTGCGTACGCCCGTGCAGTGTCCGGGTGAAGGGCGTTGATCTCGTTTGCGGTTGATTGCGCGTTCGCTTCGGTCCGGCTGATCACCGCAACTTTGGCTCCCTCGTTGGCGAGCCGGAGAGCGACTGCCTTCCCAATACCTCTTCCAGCACCGGTTACAACCGCCACCTGGTCGACAAATCGATTCATGGGGATCGAATGAAAGAGAGGCACTCAGCCGGGTCAAGGGGAACTTCAGACCGCCTGGTCTTCGGCCATTTTCAGTTCATTCAACTTGTTGCGAAGTGTGCGAATGCTGATTCCAAGCATCTGCGCGGTGTGAGTGCGGTTCCCGTGCGCTTGACGAAGTGCGTACAGGATATATTCGCGTTCCAGCTTTTCCAGCGGCATGACATTTTCGGGGAACACGAGGCTGGAGGTCGCTGCAGGGACCGGCTCCTGCTGTGTCCCATCTTTCCAGGATTCCTCGAGCAGGTCGACCGGAAACATTGGCTCAAGCAGGTGGGGGGTGATCTCCTCACCCGGTTCCGTGAGTATGACGGCCCGTTCCATCACGTTCTGCAGCTCGCGAACGTTTCCGGGCCATTCGTAGGCTCGAAGCACTTCGATCGACGCCGGGCTCAGCACAGGAGGCTGGGCTCCGGTTCGACGCGCGATTCGCGTCAAAAACTCTTTCGCCAGCGGCGGAATGTCGTCTTTCCGCTTTCTAAGAGGCGGCACAACAATCGGGAAAACATTAAGCCGGTAGTAGAGGTCCTGGCGAAATTGCTCGTTCTCGACGGACTTCTGAAGGTCCCGGTTTGTCGTTGCGAGCACGCGGACATTCACCTTGATTGTGCGGTTGCCTCCGACGCGTTCGAATTCTCGCTCTTGCAAGACGCGCAATAGCTTTGCCTGCAGCTTGAGCGAAATCTCGCTGATCTCGTCGAGAAGGATCGTTCCGTTGTTTGCAACTTCGAAGCGGCCTTCGCGCTTTTCGGTCGCTCCGGTGAACGCTCCTCGTTCATGACCAAAAAATTCACTTTCGATCAGCGTCTCGGAAATGGCGGCGCAGTTCACCTTGATGAACGGCGCTTGTGCACGAGCGCTGGATCGAAATATTTCAGTTGCAACTAGCTCCTTACCGGTCCCATTCTCGCCGCAAATCAAAACGGTGGCTTCGGTGGGGGCGACCTTCTGGATCATTTGCCGCAGTTGAAGAACGGGGCGGCTCTCACCGATGATGGCGGCTGCGTCGAGGGACTCCTGTGCCAGCATCCGGCTGATCCGAACCGCCTGGTTAAAATTATCTGCTTTGCGTAAAATAACTTCTATCTGACTGGCCGAGAACGGTTTAATAATGTAATCAAATGCTCCTAGCCGGATGCAGTTCACCGCCGATTCGATTGTTCCGTACCCTGTCATCACCACGATCAATGGTTTCTCCGGACTGGGCGCAAGCCGGCTTAGCAGGTCGGTGCCATCTCCGTCGGGTAGCCGGACATCGACAAACATGAGGTCGAAAGAATCCCTGGCGATGAGTCTTTCGGCTTCGGCGATTGTCGAGCAGAGTGAAACGGATAAGCGCTTACCCCGAAGCTGCAATTCGAGTGATCGGCGGATAATGGGTTCATCGTCAATGACGATTACCTTTTCAATTGCCATGCGATTTGTAGAATGTCACCGATACTGAAGCCCCTGAGTTCACCAGCTCGGGCCTCGTGGCTGATCGAAACGACAATAGAATTTAACACCGATTGCCGCAACGCTTTTTAGCACGGCGCGCGAATCCGTGCAATTTTTCATAGCGAAATATTTGAACAGTTTCGATACGCTTTTTCCTCAGTCTGTAGTAAATATTGTGAACGTGGCGTCGATGTTTAAGGAAAGTTTCTCTTGGAACCGAAGGTAAAAGTAGAAATTTGCGAGTTGGAAGCGGAAAGGGAGGCAGTGTCCCAAAACCCGCATCTGAATCGGACAAAAACACCTGCAGAACGACCGATGGAAGATGACCTTGCAGCAAAGACGGAGAAATTTTTGGATCCTGACTATCCAAGCCGCGAAGTCCTGCTTGAAGTCGCTGAAAAGCTACTGCAGATGTTTGAGAAACGCTGAGAGGGCCTGAGTCGAGCGGCTTTGCGGGTTTCTTTGGAGTCCAGTCAAATGACGCAAGACGATTGGTCGGGGCCCTTTGCAAAAGTTTATACTGAGTTTTTGCTACGTCGTGTGGTCCACGACCTCGGCAATTCAATCTCAGGAATCAATTCGCTCAGCGATTATCATTTACGCTCCAGTCTGAACGATCCGGGGCTGACCGAGAGTCTCACGTTGATCCGTGAAAGTGCCGAATCATCTCGCGAGCTTCTGATTGCGGTAGGCACTCTTTTGCAACCTCTGGAGGTCGAGGAAGAGTTGGTGCGCGTGCAAACTCTGATCGATGAAACCGCGAAGCCGCTCTCGTTGCTGCTTCCCCGGTCGGTCAGGCTGGAAACAACCTGCAACGGACAACCGGACACAGTGATCTCCGTCGTGCGCGGTGCTTTTGTGCGAAAGGTTTTGGCGTTGGTGGCGATGGAGTTCACGAACGTCCGGGTTCCGTCGGGTTCTCTCAAGTTGGGATGGACAGTTCAGGAAAATAAAGAGGTGCGCATTCAGTTTCGTTCGTCGGTGCGCTCGGGCTCAAAATTGATGGAACAGGCGCCGGAGTTTTTGGCGGATCTCAGCCGGCGTATCGATGTGGTTGGGGTGGTCGACGGCGGCGACGGTCTTGTGACGATGATATTTCCGATCGTTGAGTTCGAAGAAAGACCGGAATAACATTCCCGTGCGCAGTTGGACGCATCGGGAGCGCCGAACACCCAAGCCGAGATCCTCTTTCGCGATCGGCCGGCTGCCTGGATCAGAGATGTTTCAGCGCAGGCAGCGAATAGAGATTCTGGACTTCGTCGCTGTCGGTTTGGACTTGTTTGGCGTCCAGGTAAATCTCACGCGGATCCTCGTCGAATTCGATTTTGTGATAGCCGTTGAGCGGATGATTGACCGCTTCGGCAAAATCATCGAGGCTGAGAATGTCGCGCCCGTTTAGCTTGGTCACGACCAGATTGCTCAACTGCTCGTAGCCGACAGTGTCCTTCGTGGGCAGGATCTGAGTGAGAATCACGACCTTCCGCTTTTCAGGAAAGAGATCGGACTGAAACCGGTCGTAGTAAACGAGCCGTTGCGGTGCGTCTTTTAGCCAGTTCGCACCCCAGGCGCGCAGGTATTGCCGGGTCAGTTCCTCGAAGACGAGACCACCCAAAATATAGTAGCGAGGCTGTCTTCCAATCGTGTACGGTTCGATGACGTAGTCCTCAGGCGACCGTCGGAACAGCGCGACATTGAATTGCTGGCGTTGCCCGTTCCGAATTACAGTCATTGTGACCGACTGACCCGCGTAGGCTTCCGTTGTGGTCAGATGGGTGATTGAAACTTTTCCGTAGACCGGGTGAATATAATTGCCGTCCGGATCGACTTGCTTGTCATCAATCGCCACCAGGACGTCTCCCTCCTTAACCCCCGCCTTTGCAGAAGGCCCATTCCGATCCACTTGGTTGACGTACACGCCTCGGTCTGAGTCCGGCAACTTCAAGTACCTGCGCAGCTGTGGGTCGCGCGTCGAAGAAAAATCG
>CAZMNG010000072.1:0-10276 GCA_964567505.1 uncultured Chthoniobacterales bacterium | reverse complement strand
CCGCTCAGCAATCGGCAGTTCTACGGGAGAGAAATCGGCTTGCCGCTGAAATTCATGATTCGCTGGCACAAAGTTTTGCCGGCATATCGATGCAGCTGGGCATGGCTCAGGAAATCCTTGGAGATAAGGATGATAGCGGCCTGAATTATGTCCAACGAGCAGACGATCTAGCTCGGTTTGGATTGGCTGAGGCACGCCGCTCGACATTGAGCTTGCATCCTGCGATGGTCCCCGACTCAGGATTAACCGCGGCTCTGCAAATGCTAGTGGATCGATCGAGTATTCCTGGCAGACTGCGGTGCACTTTCCGTTCAAACTTCGCGCATGACGAAAGCTTGCCCCCCACAGTCGGACAAGATCTGCTGCGAATTGCTCAGGAGGCCATCAGCAACTCTGCTCGCCACGCCCGGTCAACGGCCATTAGCGTCACTCTCCGATCTGATCCATCGACCCTGAGTCTCGAGGTCACTGACAATGGATCCGGCATGGCTACAGAGACTGAATCCAGTCCAGGATTCGGCTTGGCGAACATGCGGGCAAGGGTCAAGAAACTAAAGGGATTATTAAATATTCGAAGCGCTCCCGGCCGCGGTACTAGCATAATCGTTAGCTTACCATTCACTTCACCTGACGTAACTGAATCGAGTCAGACTGTTTCAAACGTATCTCTCGTTGCTGAATAACAAACCATAACACTTCTATTACCAGGCTATTTTAAGACGAATCAAGGCTAACAACATGAACGTGCACACATTGAGTACCGTCCGGATTGAAGCGCTAAAAAAGGCAAGCGCAAAATTGCCTTGTTCAATAAGGTCCGGTTTGTGAGACGCATTCTAGACATAGCGGCGCTGTCCGCATCTTCGTTTGAGACGCTTTGCGAGAATGGGGAGTTTATTCTGTCGCGAGGCGTCTCGAACGGTGAGCCCCTTTTGGTAACGGCACCCGCGTCGGATCGGCCCGCACCAGCCACTCTCGCACGACTCGCTCACGCTTACGCTCTGAGGGACCAGCTGGATCCTGCCTGGGCGGCTCGGCCCCATGGCCGGGCCCTCTACGACGGGCGCCAAGCGCTCATCTCTGACGACCCTGGCGGCGAACTTCTGGCGCGAATACTGGGAGAGCCTTGGGAGCTCAAAAAGTTCTTCCGCGTCGCCACGGGCCTGGCGGCCTCCCTAGGCGGTCTCCACCGAAGAGGTCTTGTGCACAAAGACATCAAGCCGTCAAACGTGCTCGTGAAACCTGCTACGGGCGAAGTGTTCCTATTGGGCTTTGGGATCGCGTCCCGCTTGCCACGGGAACGTCAACTCCTTGCACCGCCACAGACGCTCGATGGCACGCTCGCCTACATGGCTCCCGAGCAGACCGGGCGCATGAACCGGTCCATTGACGGGCGAAGCGACCTCTACGCGCTTGGCGTCACCTTTTACGAGATGCTCACCGGAGGACTCCCTTTCACTGCGACTGATCCCATGGAATGGGTGCATTGCCACATCGCGCGTCAGCCGTTGCCACCAAGTGAATGCGTAGTGGGAATACCTGAACCGTTATCTGGCGTGGTGATGAAGCTCCTCGCGAAGACCGCAGAAGAGCGATACCAGACCGCGGCGGGCGTTGAGGTTGACCTCCGGCGCTGCCTGACGGCCTGGGAATCCGGTAGACCCATCGACTCGTTTCGGCCGGGCACGCAAGATGCCTCGGACCGGCTGCGCATCCCTGAAAAGCTTTACGGGCGGGAACCAGAGATCGACGCATTGGCGGCGGCTTTCGGTCGAGTAGTGGCCGGGGGCGCCACGGAGCTCGTGCTGGTGCCTGGCTATTCCGGCATCGGCAAATCTTCGGTTGTCAATGAGCTGCATAAAGTTCTCGTTCCGCCGCGGGGCCTCTTCACCGCTGGCAAGTTCGATCAGTATAAGCGTGATATCCCCTACGCTACGTTGGCGCAGGCTTTCCAGAACCTTGTCCGGCAGATCTCAGGTGAGGGCGAAGCGTCCGTGAACAACTGGCGTGCGGCCCTGCAGGAAGCGCTGGGTCCGAACGGCCAACTCATCATTGACCTCATCCCGGAACTGGAGCTCCTCATTGGGAAACAGCCGGCCGTGCCGGAGCTGCCGCCCCAAGATGTGCAAATCCGCTTCCAGACGACGTTCCGGCGGTTTATTGCTGTGTTCGCACGGCCAGAACACCCTCTCGCACTGTTTCTCGACGACCTGCAGTGGCTCGACACAGGGACCCTGGAGCTGCTTGCGCATCTGGCCACTCAGCGGGAGGTGCGGCACCTGCTACTGATCGGCGCCTATCGCGATAATGAGGTCGGCCCATCGCATCCGCTCGCTCGGACGGTCGAGGAAATCCGCGCGGCCGGTACGAAGGTCCAGGAAATTACGCTTGGGCCTCTGACGCAGGACGCAGTTGGCCGGCTCCTTGCTGATGCGCTGCATTCCCAACCCAAGCGCGTCCAGCCGTTGGCGCAGCTTGTGCACGAAAAGACCGCGGGCAACCCGTTCTTCGTAATCCAGTTCATCACCGCGCTGGCAGATGAGGAGCTGCTAGCATTCGATCCGGGCCCGCGAGCCTGGCGATGGAACCTGGACCGCATCCAGGCCAAGGATTTTACGGACAATGTGCTGGATCTCATGGCGGTCAAGTTGAACCGGCTGCCCCGGGTGACGCAGGAAGCCTTGAAACGCTTTGCGTGTCTGGGCAACAGCGCGCCGACCGCGTTGCTGAGCGTGGTGCAACAAACTTCCGAGGAGGAGCTTCACGCCGCGCTCTGGGAAGCCGTGCGGGCAGAGTTCGTCCTTCGGCAGGAGGACGCCTACGCGTTTTTCCATGATCGCGTACAGGAGGCCGCCTATTCCCTCATCGCCGAGGAAGATCGGGCGGCGGCGCACCTGCGCATTGGCAAGCTGCTGGTTTCCCTGACGACAGCCGAGGAGATGGATGAGAGGATTTTTGAAATCGTCAATCAACTCAACCGCGGCGCCGCGCTGATCGATTCACCCAAGGAACGAAATCAAGCCGCCGAACTCAACCTCCGGGCCGGGAAGCGCGCCAAGGCTTCCGCAGCCTACGCTTCGGCCCTCACTTACCTGGCCGCAGGCCGAGCCTTGCTTGCCGAAAACGATTGGGACCGACGTTACCGACTCAAGTTTGACTTAGAGATCCATTCCGCGGAGTGTGAGTTCCTGACCGGCGATCTGGGCGCCGCGGAAGACCGGCTCGCGCTGCTTTCCGCTCGTGCCGCCAATCCTCTCGACTGCGCCACCGTCACATTTTTGCAAGTGACGCTATATACGGCCTTGGATCGGAGCGATCGAGCCATCGAAATCTGCCTTCAATACATGCGTCACATCGGCATCGACTGGTCGCCGCACCCAGCGAAGGACGAGGCCTGGCGCGAATACGGGCAGATCCTTCGGCGGATTGAGAGCTCGTCGATTGAGGCGCTGAAAGACCTGCCGAAGCTGTGCGAGCCGGAACGTGCCGCCACGCTCGACGTGTTAACGGCGGTCCTCCCGCCGGCCTTTTTCAGCGACGAAAATTTGGTGTCACTCGTGCTATGTCGCATGGCGAATTTGAGCCTCGAATATGGCAACAGCGACGCCTCATCTCTAGGCTACGCCTACCTCGGCATGATCCTGGGGCCATACTTTGGAGACTACCCCGCAGGGTTCCGATTCGGGAAACTCGGCTTTGATCTCGTGGAGCAGCGTGGGCTGGAGCGCTACAAGGCCCGCGTTTATATGTGCTTCGGCTACCACGTTATGCCCTGGACCAGGCACCTTCGCACCGGCATTACGCTAATACGGCGCGCTTTCGACGCGGCGAAAGAAGTCGGGGACCTTACCTATGCGGGTTTCAGCAGCTGCACCCTGGTCACAAGCCTCCTCGGTTCGGGAGCCCAACTAGGTGACTTGCAACAAGAAGCTGAGGCCCGGCTGGATTTCGTGTGCGCTGCGAAATTTGGCCTCATCAGCGATATCATCACGGCGCAACTCCAGCTGATCAGGAACCTTCGCGGCCTGACGCTCGATTTTGGCTCCTTCAACAATGGAGAATTTGATGAGAACCAGTTCGAGCAGCACCTGGAAGGCAACCGGAGCCTGGCCATCGCCGCCTGCTGGTATTGGATCCGTAAGCTCCAAGCGCGCGTTTACTCGACCGATTTCAAAGCTGCCCTCGAAGCAGCGTCAAAGGCGGAGTCCCTGCTCTGGACCTCGTCCGGACATTTTGAAATGGCCGAGTACCATTTTTACGGCGGTCTCGCCCGAGCTGCACATTATGACGCCGCCTCACCTGACGAGCGGCCTCAGCATCTGGCGGCGCTCACTCTAAACCACAAGCAGCTTCAGGTATGGGCGGAGAACTGTCCCGAGAACTTCGGCCACCGCGCCGCGCTGATCGCCGGCGAGGTCGCTCGCGTTGAAGGGCGGGAACAGGATGCCATGCGTCTTTACGAGCAGGCCATCCAATTGGCACGGGACCACGGGTTTGTGCAAAACGAGGCCCTTGCGAACGAGTTCGCCGCGCGGTTTTACGCGGCACGCAATTTCGCAACAATCGCCGACGCTTATCTCCGGAACGCCCGAAGCGCGTACATGCGCTGGGGCGCCAAGGGCAAGGTACGGCAGCTCGACCGGCTGTACCCTCAGGTTGCCTACGGCCAGGAGCCGGCGTGGCGGATGGACACGGTGGCAACACAACTCGCACATCTCGACCTCGCCACCGTCGTCAAAATCTCTGATGCTCTTTCCGGTGAAATTAGCCTCCCGAAATTGATGGAGACGCTGATGGCCAGTGTGCTCGAACAAGCCGGTGCCGAGCGTGGTTTTCTGATCCTGGCACAAGGCGACGAACTGCGCGTAGAGGCGGAGGCCACGGCCGGCCCTGATAAGGTGCAGGTCCGCCTTCGGCCGTCGGTCGTAACGTGCTCGGGACTCCCCACATCGGTGCTAAACGAAGTCGTCCGGACCCGGGCGCGCGTGCTGCTGGATGACGCCCAGACCGCCAACGCGTTCTCTAACGACCCCTACCTTAACCATGGAGATTGCCGGTCGGTGCTTTGCTTGCCCTTGGCAAAGCAAGCCAGGCTCATCGGGCTATTGTACCTCGAGAATAATTTGGCGCCTCACGTTTTCACCGAAGCGCGGCTCCTTGTGCTGAACCTCCTAGCCTCTCAGGCCGCGACAGCGCTGCAAAACGCGGCGTTGGAAGCGAAGGTAGAATCCTTGCTTAAGGAGGTCGACTATCGGGTTAATAACAATTAATTCCTGCGATTCTGCCGTAAAAGCCACTCGGCTCAAGGTTTAATCCCGGATAATATTAGTCCAATATTTAGTTAGATCTGTTTCTGAGGACACCGCAACATTGATTAACCTGTCAAAATACGTCCTTGAGGCCTTGCGGACGGATCAAGACGTTATCCTTTATCGAGGCCAGAGCAGGCTCGATGTATCCCGGATTCTGGTGCTGGCGCCCGCCGCGGAGCGTCCCGGACGGAAAAGTCTTAAACGGCTGGCGCACGAGTACTCGCTGAGAGAAGAGCTGGATCCGGCCTGGGCTGCGCGGCCGATTGCTCTTGCTCAACACCAAAGCCGTACCGTGCTTGTGCTTGAAGATCCCGGCGGTACGCCCCTCGATCAACAGCTCACCGGCCCGCTGGAATTCGGCTCTGCTTTGCGTTTGGCCATCAGCCTTGCAACAGCGATCGGGCACCTGCATCAGCGCGGCATTATCCACCGGGACATCAAGCCGGCGAACGTCCTGCTGGACTCCGCGACCGGTCAGCTCTGGCTCATGGGCTTTGGGATTGCGTCCCGGCTTCCCAGGGAACGCCAGTCTGCCGAGCCTCCGGAGTTTATTGCCGGAACACTCCCCTACATGGCACCGGAACAGACCGGGCGAATGAATCGTTCCATCGATTCCCGGAGCGATCTCTATTCACTGGGCGTTACCTTCTACGAGATATTCACCGGGACTCTACCCTTTAGCGCATCCGACCCCATGGGGTGGGTTCACTGCCACATCGCAAAACAGCCGCTGCCGCCCGCCCAGCGCACCAAAGACATTCCTGAAATCGCTTCAGCCATCGTTTTAAAGCTCCTGGCCAAGGCCGCCGAGGAGCGCTACCAGACCGCAGCCGGTTTGGAAGCCGACCTCAGGCGCTGCCTGGCTCAATGGGAGTCTCTCAAACGCATTGAGACGTTTACCCTCGGCGCGGACGACGCCTCAGACCGGCTCCTGATGCCGGAGAAACTGTGCGGCCGCGACCGGGAATGCCAGATCCTTCTGGACGCGTTCGATCAGGTTGTGACCACAGGGAACCCGATCCTGGTCCTGGTGTCCGGCTATTCGGGAATCGGCAAATCCTCGGTGGTCAATGAGCTTCACAAGGCGATCGTGGTGCCGCGCGGTATCTTTATTGCAGGGAAATTCGACCAGTATAAGCGAAACATCCCGTATGGCACGCTTGCTCAGGCATTCCAAAGCCTCGTACGGCAGGTCCTGGTCAAGAGCGATGCGGAGGTGAGCCATTGGCGGGCGGCACTGCAGGAGGCACTGGGCTCAAACGGCCAACTCATCGTCAACCTAATCCCCGAACTGGAGCTGATCATCGGCAAACAGCCACCAGTTTCGGAAATCCCGCCTATGGAGGCGGAACGCCGTTTTCACACAATGTTTCGATCATTCCTGGGCGTCTTCGCCCGGAAAGATCATCCCCTCACGCTGTTTCTAGACGACCTTCAATGGCTTGACAGCGCCACGCTCAAGCTCTTGGAAGACTTCATGACCCAGCCCGATGTTCACCACCTGCTGGTGATTGGGGCGTTTCGAGATAACGAGGTCGGCCCAGATCATCCCCTGCTACGGACGCTGGAGGCAATTCGCCGTACCAAGACGGTCGTGCGCGACGTCGTTCTCCCACTGCTTTCGCTCCGTGACATGATCGAGTTCGTGACCGATACGCTTCGTTGCGGGGAAGGGGCAGCCGAACCCCTCGCGCGCCTCGTGCACGAGAAAACGCTTGGGAACCCGTTTTTTGCCATCCAGTTCCTCACAGCCCTGCGCGAGGAGAATCTCCTTGAGTTTGTCGCACGTGACGGGGTCTGGACGTGGAACCTGGAGCGGATTCGCGCCAAGGGATACACCGACAACGTCGTGGATCTGATGATTCGCAAGTTGCACCGTCTACCCGGCGGGACGCAAGAGGCGTTGAAGCAATTCGCTTGCTTAGGCAATGAAGCGGACTTCGCCACATTGAGTTTGCTTCGTGCGGAACCCGAGGAGGCATTGGAAGCCTCCTTTTGGGAGGCCCTTCAAGCCGGGTACGTTATTCGGCTGGGGACCGGCTACAAGTTCCTCCATGACCGTGTCCAGGAGGCCGCCTATTCGCTCATCCCGCAAGAGAATCGCGCTTCAACTCACTTGCGGATCGGACGATTGCTCGCCACCGGCACAGCCCCTGAGCAAATCGAGGAAAAAATCTTCGAGATCACCAATCAACTCAACCTCGGCATCGAGCTCATCACTGAAGCCGAAGAGCGGGAACGTGTGGCCAGGTTCAACCTCATCGCCGGCGCACGTGCCCAAAACTCCACGGCCTACGTCTCGGCACTGCGGTATTTTACGGCCGGCCGCGCACTGCTGCCCGAGAATGATTGCCAGCGCGAGTGCTCCGTGGCCATACCAGGAGAAACGCCAGGCTGTTCCGCAGGTGGCCAGGACGGGATCTCGGGGCCCACTACGACACGGGCCGAGCTGATTTTCGCACTTGAGCTGCATATGGCCCAATGCGAGTACCTGACCGGCTCGCTGGATGCAGCGGACGGACGGCTGTCCCGCCTCTCGGTCCATACAGGGAACCTCGTCGATTTCGCTGCCGTTACGGCGGCGCGTCTCGACCTTTACACCACCCAGGACCGCAGCGACCGCGCAGTGGAGGTTTGTCTCGACTATCTGCAATGCGTCGGCGTCGACTGGTCCCCGCATCCATCCGAGCAGGAGGTTCGCGAGGAATACGAACGGCTTTGGCGCCGGCTCGGAGGACGGCCGATCGAAAGCCTGATCGACTTGCCTTCCATGACCGAGCCACGCTGGCAGGCAACGATGGATGTCCTGTCGATCCTAATGGGGCCGGCCTACTTTACGGATCGTAATCTTTTCGCTCTGAATGCCGGCCGCATGGTCAATCTTAGCCTCGAGCACGGGAACGGTGACGCATCCTGTCACGGCTACGTTTGCCTTGGCTCCCTCCTGGGGGCACTTTTCGGCGACTACCAGTCTGGTTACCGGTTCGGCGAACTTGCCCGCAACCTCGTCGACCAACGCGGACCGCTCCGTCTCAAGCCCCGTGTTTACCTGGCTTTCGGCTCTCTTGTGCTACCGTGGGTCAGGCATCTGCGCGCCGGTATCGATCTCCTGCAGCGCGCCTTCGACACGGCAAACGAAACGGGGGACCTGAACTTTGCCGCCTATTCTTGCAACGGACTGCTCGTGCTTCCGTTCGACGCGGGAGAGCCGCTGGGAAACTTGCAGGGCGAAGCCGAAAATGCGCTGCGCTTTGTAACGAAGGCTAAAGTCGATTTCATGGTGGGGATCATCAGCCCGCAGTTGCAGCTTATCCGAGCGCTGATTGGCCGGACTCGCTCCCTTGCGTCTTTCAATGACGATCAGTTCAGTGAGGAAAGATTTGAAGGACACCTGGTTAGCAATCCCGGGCTTGCGCTCGCGGCCTGCTCCTATTGGATCTGCAAGCTCCAGGCGTATTTCCATGCGGGTGATTGGGTCGCGGCGCTTGAAGCTTCGGAAAAAGTGAAACACCTGACCTGGACGCAGCTCTCCTTTCTCCCGCTCGCCGATCACCACTTTTACAGCGCGCTCGCTTTTGCTGCACATTACGGCCTCGTGGAGGACGTTGAGCGTGCGCGCTACAAAAAGCTGTTAGCCGCTCACCATGCGCAACTTGAAATCTGGGCACAAAATTGTCCCGAGAATTTCAGAAATCGGGCCCTCCTGGTGTCCGCCGAGATCGCGCGCATCGACGGCCGCGTCCTTGATGCGATGAGCCTCTACGAGCAGGCTATCGACTCGGCAGACGAGAACGGTTTCGTTCAGAACCAGGGTATCGCCAACGACCTCGCTTCGGCGTTCTACGCGGCGCGCGGATTCGACCAAATCGCGCTGACCTACCTGCGAGACGCGCGGCACTGTTATCTGCGTTGGGGAGCCGAGGGCAAAGTGCGGCAACTCGATGAATTGCACCCCGAGCTTCGGGAAGAACCGGCGCCATCGCATCCATCCACCACGATCGGGGTGCCGGTCGAACACCTAGATCTCGCTACGGTGATCAAGGTTTCCCAGGCGATTTCCGGCGAGATTGTACCGGAAAGCCTCATCGACACCCTCATGCGCACCGCAATAGAGCACGCAGGCGCTGAGCACGGTGTTTTGATTCTCCTGCGAAATGCTGAACCATTAATCGAAGCAGAAGCCAGAACTGATCGCGACGAGGTCACCGTTCATTTTCGCCGATCTTTGGTCAGCTCTTCCGACCTGCCCATTTCATTGCTTCGTTATGTTATCCGAACCAGAGAGAGCGTGACTCTGAGTGATGCTTCGGCCGAGAATCTCTTTTCAGAGGACGAATATTTCCGCCGGAAATCCCCCAGATCCGTGCTTTGCCTGCCGTTGGTTAAACAGCGCCAACCGACCGGCATCCTGTATTTTGAAAATAACCTCACACCCGGAGTCTTCACACCCCATCGGCTGGCGACCTTGGAATTGATCGCTTCGCAAGCTGCGATTTCGTTGGAGCAAGCCGGCTTATACGCCGAGCTCAGGCAGGCCAATGAAGAGCTGCAGGCCGAGATCAGCGAACGGAAACTCGCCGAAGACGCCCTCGAAAAGCGCAGCGTTGAATTGCGCAAGAGCGAACAGCGGTTGCAGGACATCGTGGACAACACCACAGCGGTCGTTTTCGTCAAAGATCTCGACCTTCATTATGTTTTGGTTAACCGCGAATTTGAACGCCGCTCTCAATTCCAGCGCGACCAGATCGTTGGCAAAACCGATTTTGACATTTTTCCGCACGACGTCGCCGAGGCGTTTCACGCCGACGACCGCAAAGTGGTTGAAGAGGGCGCCCCAATCCAGTTTGAGGATGCCGTGCCCCATGACGGGATGCTCCACCACTACGTCACGGTGAAATTTCTCTTACGCGATAGCGCGGGTAAACCATACGCGATTTGCGGAATTGCGACTGATATTACCGCAT
>CAZMNG010000071.1:0-10361 GCA_964567505.1 uncultured Chthoniobacterales bacterium | reverse complement strand
GCATGTGCGCATCGTTACCGCATGATGTTCCGCAATGCTCGGAAGCCGATATGGAATTCCATACGGCACTTCTGGTGGCGAGTCACAATCACGTGCTAATGCAACTCGCCAGCGTTATTCGAGCATCGATGCGTGCCTTTTTCGAATTAACGACTCATCTGGGTTCGAGGCACGAACAGGCCCTTCACCTGCACGGCGCCATTGTCGAAGCTGTTCGCCTGCGCCAGCCTGATGCGGCCAAGGCCGCAATCGCAAGAATTCTGGAAACGGCCGTGTCGGATCTGCACGGTGGCGATGGACGGCTTTATGACCTCGCCGAGCGCGAAACCGATAAAATCCGTTCCGACTGTTTTCAGTGAAGAGCTCATTTCCCGCACGCCATCACATTAAATCGCATAACGATACTCTTTTCAAGTTTCCGAATCGTATCGGTATTTAACTGATTGGCTATCTGCCGAGCAAGTTGGCGGACCGCTGGTTGAAGGTGATTGCGATTATTGTCAGCCCTCGACAACGATCGCAGTTGCTGGCAGGATCTATAGTTCCTTTAGAAGGAGCAGCGCCGATCAAAATCATGAGCTCTTCCTCTCATCTTCGGAGAAAGTGCATTGGTCTGCCGTGATTAAGCTTTCAACATACGTCTTCGAGACCCTAAGGGGGGATGGAGAGCTCGTCCTTTACCGAGGCCGAAGGGAGGTCGACGGATCTCGACTCCTCGTAGTGGAGCCCGTCTCGGAACATCCATCCGTGCGCAGCCTCCAGCAGTTGGAGCACGAGTATTCGATCAGGGCGGAACTTCGTCCCGAATGGGCAGCCCAGCCGATCGCGCTCAAGCGCCGAGACGGTCGAACCATCCTGGTGCTGGAAGATCCCGGCGGCGAGCCTCTGAGCAGCCTTCTCGGGAGACCGTTGGAATTGAAGGAGTTTTTGCGTCTGGCGATCGCCGTGGCAGGCGCCGTCGGCAAGCTCCACGCGGCAAGCCTCATCCACAAGAACATCAAGCCGGCAAACATTCTGGCTGAGGAGTCGACCGGCGAAGTCTGGCTCTCGGGATTCGGGATCGCTTCCCGGCTGCCGCGCGAGCGCCAGCTTCCTGAGCCCCCGGAAGAGATTCACGGCACGCTGGCATATATGGCTCCGGAACAAACCGGGCGCATGAATCGGTCGATCGATTCGCGAAGTGATCTTTATTCTCTGGGCGTTACTTATTACGAGATGCTCACCGGGGTGCTTCCATTCAACGCATCCGATCCGATGGAATGGGTCCATTGCCACATCGCCCGGCAACCGGTCCCGCCCAACGAGGTTGCGAGAGAGATCCCCGCGCCGGTCTCAGCAATCGTGATGAAATTGCTGGCGAAGACCGCCGAGGAGCGGTATCAGACCGCCGCTGGCGTCGTCGGCGATCTCTGCCGGTGCCTGAGGGACTGGGAAGCGAATCGCCGGATCGACCCGTTCCCGCTGGGCACTCACGATATATCGGACCGTTTGCTGATACCGGAAAAGCTTTACGGCCGGGAGCGCGAGATTGATGCGCTGCTCTCTTCTTTCGACCGTGTTGTGGCTAACGGCGCACCGGAGCTCGTACTACTGTCGGGCTATTCCGGTATCGGCAAGTCTTCGGTGGTGAACGAACTGTACAAGGCGCTCGTATCGACGCGTGGCCTTTTTGCGTCCGGCAAGTTTGACCAGTACAAGCGCAACATCCCGTACGCGACCCTCTCCCATGCCCTCCAAAGCCTTGTCCGCTCTCTGCTGGGCCAGAGTGAATCGGAGCTCAGCCGGTGGCGGGAAGCCGTTAGCGACGCGCTCGGCCCGAGCGGCCAGCTCATCGTCAACCTCGTTCCCGAACTGGAGCTGGTGATCGGAAAACAGCCGCCGGGCGCGGATCTTCCTCCGCAGGACGCGCAGAACCGGTTCCAGATGGTTCTCCGGCGCTTCCTGGACGTATTCGCGAGAAAAGAGCATCCGCTCGCCCTCTTTCTCGATGATTTGCAATGGCTGGATTCAGCGACGCTCGACCTCCTCGAGCACCTGCTTACGCACTCTGAGGTACGATCCCTGCTGCTGGTCGGCGCCTACAGGGACAACGAGGTGGGCTCCTCGCACCCACTTCTGCGAACGCTCGAGGCGATCCGCAAGAGCGGTGCGAGAGTGCGCGAGATCGTGCTGGCACCCCTCGGCCTGGACGATCTCGGCCGGCTTGTCGCCGATACCCTCCATTGCGAGCCGGAGCGCGCGCGGCCCTTGGCGCAGCTGGTGCAGGAGAAGACCGGCGGCAATCCGTTTTTCGCCATCCAGTTCTTAACGGCGTTGGCCGAGGAGGGGCTGCTTGCGTTCGACCCCGTCGCGCCGGCTTGGGAATGGAACATGGATCGCATCCGCGCTCGGAGCTACACCGACAACGTAGTGGATCTCATGACCGGGAAGCTGAGGCGGTTGTCGGCCGCGACCCAGGAAGCCCTGAAAGAGCTCGCCTGCCTTGGCAACGTCGTCGAGATCGCTACTCTAGCTCTGGTTCTCCGGGAAACAGAAGACGCGATGGACGCGGCACTCTGGGAAGCTGTTCACGCCGGGCTCGTCTTTCGAAACACCAGCACCTACAAATTTCTGCACGACCGGATCCAGCAGGCGGCTTATTCGCTGATTCCCGAAGAGCAGCGTGCTGAAGTCCACCTGCGAATCGGGCGCGTGCTGGTAGCGAGCATGGCGGAGGACGAACTTGCCGAGCATCTCTTCGATGTTGCGAACCAGCTCAATCGGGGCACCGCACGGCTAGTCGAGCGGGATGAGAAAACGCAGGTGGCGACGATCAATCTGCGCGCCGGGCGAAAGGCCAAGGCTTCTGCGGCCTATGCGTCGGCGTGCGCGTATTTCGCGGCCGGTATGGCCCTGCTTGACGAACTGGACTGGGCATCCCAGTACGAGCTGACGTTCAGCCTGTGGCTCGAACGTGTGGAGTGCGAGATTCTGACCGGTAACTTCGACAGAGCCGAACAACTCGTCGCAGAGTTACTGGGGCGCGCGATGTCCAAAGTCGACCAGGCGGCTGTCTACCACCTGAAGGTTCAGTTGCATATCGTGAAGTTGGAAAATCCGCAAGCCGTCGAGAGCGCGCTGACGTGCTTGCGCCTGTTCGGCATTGACTTGCCTGCACACCCGACTTGGGAACAGGTCCAGGCCGAATACGAGACGATCTGGCAGACGCTCAATGGACGTCCGATCGAGAACCTGATCGACCTGCCGCTGATGACCGATCCCGAGCTGCAGGCTGCTATGCGTCTGCTTTCGGTCCTTTCCACCGCCTCCTATTTCACGGATTTCCATTTGCATTGCCTGCACCAGTGCCGCTCGGTGAACGTGAGCATGCAGCATGGGACGAGCGGCGCTTCCGCGCACGCCTATGGTTCGCTCGGGACGCTCCTCGGACCGGTGTTTCACCGTTACAGCGAGGGTTATCGTTTCGCCAAACTCGCATGCGACCTCGTCGAGAAGCACCGCTTCATCGCCGACAAGGCAAAGGTCCTCTACTCGATGGGAATAGCTGCCCGCTGGACACGGCCAATTGCGACCGCGATCGATTTCATGCAAGCGGCCTTTCGCACGGCGACCGAAACGGGGGATCTTACCACGTCTTGCTACACCAAGTTCGAAATCGTCACAGGCTTTCTCGTGCGGAACGATCCGCTCGACGTGGTCCGGCGAGAGTCGGAGCTGGCCGTCGACTTCGTCCGCAAGGCCGGGTTCCGCGACGTCGCGGACATCATCGTGAGCCAGCAACGCTTCGTCGCGACCATGCAGGGGCGAACCACGACCTTCTCCACCTTCAGCGACGTGCAGTTCGACGAGACGGCGTTCGAGTCGCAACTGACGGGGGACCGGATGCCTACCTTAGTCTGTTTGTATTGGATCCTCAAACTGAAAGCCAGATTCCTGGCGGGCGACTACGCCGCAGCTCTCACCGCCGGGCAGCAGGCGGAACCGGTGCTTTGGTCCGCCGTCGGCCAGATCCAGTGGTTCGACTACTTCTACTACACCGGGCTGACTGTGGCAGCGCTCGATGAGGACGCGTCAGCCGACGACCAGACCCGACGGCGCGACATCCTGAGAGCGCAGCGGGAACAACTTCGCGAGTGGGCCGAAAATTATCCACCGACGTTCGCCGACAAACACGCACTGGTGTCGGCCGAGCTTGCTCGTGTCGAAGGCCGGGACCTTGACGCGATGCGGTTGTACGAGGAGGCGATCCGGACGGCGCGCGAGAACGGTTTTGTCCAGAACGAGGGCATGGCAAACGAGCTGGCAGCGCGGTTCTATTTAAAGCATGGGATTGAAAAAGCGGCGCATTCCTACCTTCGTGACGCGCGCCACTGTTATTTGCGTTGGGGCGCGCTCGGCAAGGTGCGGCAGCTCGATCAACGCTACCCCCACCTCCAAGACGAACGAGCCCCTGCCTCTTCCACTGCCACGATCGGCACTCCGGCGGAGCAGCTCGACCTCACGACCGTGATAAAGGCGTCGCACGCGGTATCAGGGGAGATTGTGCTAGAGAAGTTAATCGAAACTCTTCTGGTGATCGCAGTCGAGCACGCCGGAGCCGAGCGAGGGCTTTTAATCCTGCCACATGGCGAAGAGTATTGGATAGAGGCCGAAGCGAGGACTGTTCGAAACAAGGTTGAGGTCCAATTGAAACATGCGTTTGTGATGCCTGCTGAGGTGCCCGAGTCGCTGTTTCGTTATGTGGTCCGAAGCCTGGAGAGCGTGATTCTCAATGACGCATCGGTCCAGAACCAGTTTGCGGAGGACGAGTACGTCCGACGGCGACACCCCAGATCAATCCTCTGTCTGCCGCTCGTGAAGCAGGCTAAGCTGAAGGGGGTGCTCTATCTGGAAAACAATTTGGCGCCCGACGTGTTCACGCCTACACGCCTTGCCATGCTGGAATTAGTGGCCTCGCAAGCCGCGATCTCGTTAGATCACGCGCAACATGCCGCCCACCTGGCGAAGGCGAACGAGGCGCTCCGAGGCTGTCTCGATACGCTTGCGTCAGCACCCGAACTGGACGACTTCCTTGGGCACGTCGTGGCAGTCATAACGACGCATTTGGGCGCCGTCTCTTCCACGGTGCGAGTGCTTAACGTCGAACAAAACACCTTGACTCTGGAGCTCCTCGTCGCAGATGGCCGAGTGATGTCGGCTGCAGAAGCGAACTTTCCCGAAAGCTGGGTCTCTCTGTCGCTGGGCGAACAACAGCTCGCCGCTTTGATGGATCAGCCAACGACTGTGATCCATCTTCTCGATCCGGGTGCGCCGATGGCGGAAGGGTTACGCCTCTATCTGCTTGGATTGGGCATAAAGTCCCTGTTGGTCATTCCATTGACCATGGGTGGCCGCGCGAACGGCCAGCTCAGCTTTCGTTTTACGGAGGAGCGGAGTTTTGACCAGGAGGAGGTCGAAATCGCCAGAGCCTTAGCAATCCAAGCCGGCCTTGCCATTCAGCTGACCCGGTTGGCGAAAATCTCCATCACGTCAGCCCAACAGGCAGAAGAAAACCTGAAGCTCGCTAAGGAAGCCGCCGAGGGCGCGACCCGCGCCAAAAGCGAGTTCCTCGCCCAAATGAGCCACGAGATCAGGACACCGATGAATGGCATCATCGGAATGACCGGTTTGCTGCTCGATAGTGATTTGAGTTCACAGGACCGCGAATTCGCCGAAACGATTCGTTCCAGCGCCGAAACGCTTCTATCGATCATTAATGATATTCTGGACTTTTCCAAAATCGAAGCGGGCAAGATGACGATGGAGCTTGTCAATTTTGACCTGGTCAAAACGATCGAAAGCACCTTGGAAATGCTAGCCGCGCGCGCATTCGCAAAGGGGATCGAACTCGTCAGCTCCGTTCCGCCAGACATTCCTACCCAGCTGCGCGGAGATCCTGGACGATTGCGGCAGATTCTCACCAACCTCGTCGGCAACGCCATCAAATTCACTGACATGGGCGAGGTCGTCGTCAGGGTTAGCAAACAGAGCGAATCCGAGACAGATACGGTATTGAAGTTCTATGTGGACGATACCGGTATCGGCATTCCATCTGAAGCGCAAGCGCGGCTCTTTGAGGCGTTCAGTCAGGCCGATCAATCGACGACCCGCAAATATGGAGGCAGCGGCTTAGGGTTGACGATCGCAAAACGACTTGCGGAGATGATGGACGGAGAAATCGGAGTGCAAAGCGAACTTGGAAAGGGTTCTTCGTTTTGGTTTACGGCCCGGGTTGAAAAATCGGCGCCAAACGCAACTCGAACATACGATGGCGACTTGTCCGCCGTACGAGCACTGGTTGTAGACGACAACGCGACCAATCGGGAAATTCTGTGCCGGCAGATTCAAGCCTGGAAGATGCAGCCAACCAGCGCGCAGAGCGGTCCGGACGCCTTACAGAAGTTGCGCAAAGCGGTCGACGAAGGCATGCCTTACAATCTCGCGCTGTTGGACGTCCAGATGCCTGGAATGGACGGATTGGCTCTCGCCCGCGAAATCAAGGCCGACGCATCCATTGCCGAGACTCGGCTCGTGGTCTTGACTTCTTTGGGGCAACCGTACAGCACCGAAGAATTGAAGCTGGACAAGATTGAGGCATACCTCGTCAAACCGATTAAACAATCGCGGCTCTTTGACTGTTTGGTAGACGCAATGGGCAAACCCGCGGCCCGCGAGTTCGTTGCGGATTCAGATCGATCCGGCGCACCGGCGAATGACTCTCAGCCCGGTCCGCAACCGAAGAACGCGCGCATACTCCTGGCGGAGGACAATTACATCAATCAACGAGTTGTCCTGGGCCAGTTAAAAAAGCTCGGCTTCCACGCAGATGTTGTGGCGAACGGTTTGGAGGTTCTAAAGGCGCTCCAGTCAAATCCTTACGACATCATTCTCATGGATTGCCAGATGCCTGAAATGGACGGTTTCGAGGCGACGCGCGCAATCCGAATACGGGAGCAACGCTCGGATCAGGGCTTCGACTCGGAATCTCCAATTCACATCGTTGCCATCACTGCAAACGCCCTGCTGGGCGACCGCGAGAAATGTCTGGCGGCCGGAATGAACGATTATCTCAGCAAGCCAATTGAGGTGCAGGGACTGCAGTCGGTGCTCGATCGCTGGACCGCAGGCACTCAGTGTCGAACTCACTCAATAATCGGCTCCGAGGGTAAGGTTGAAGAGTCGGCCCGCAACCCTGTTAATCCGCTGGAAGAACCTTCCGTCATCCCAAATTCAGAAGGAGCCCCCGTTGATATGCAGCGATTCATCGAATTGAATGAGGGGGACGGGGGACTCCCCGAAGTGATCGACCTTTATTTGGAGCAGTCGAATCAATTGCTCGAAGACCTCGGCCTGGCCATTCGATCGGGCGCGGCAAGTAAAGTCGAGAGGTGCGCACATAAATTTCTCGGAGCGAGCGCCAATTGCGGCATGACAGCGATATTACCGCCACTTCGTGAACTCGAGATCATGGGACGATCAGGCCGGCTGACCGAAGCCGAACAGAAATACGCGCACGTAAGTCGTCAACTCCGTCGCATAAAGGAATTTCTGGCCGGCTACCGATCTGCCCGAAATGAATGAGAGGGGATTTGCAAAACTCCCAGAGAGGAAGAGAGCCCGAACTTTTAACTCGTTCCCTTCCATCGAATCCGTAGTATATTTCTCTAATATCTGGTTATGAAAAAGCTCGTTGTCCTCCTGCTGGTCGTCGCCGGATTAGCGTTCGTCGCTGAACCGAAGGCGCGTGCCGGTGTTCACTTTGTCTTCGGGTTGCCAATTCCGGTGCCGGTCTTTTACGGTCCGGGGTATTATTACGGTCCCGGTCCCTACTTCGGACCCCCCTATTACGGCTACGGTTATTACCGTGGCTTCTACGGGCCTTATTGGCGCCACCGATATTACTACGGCTACTACGGTCACAGGTATTACCGTGGACGGTACTACGGTTATTGGCGCCACTGATGCCGAGTCGACAATCGGAACCAGGATCCGGATCCCTGAAGGGCCTCGGCAAATCGAGCTCTTTGCTTTTAGCCTGGAGGTTTGATCCGGCCTAGGCCGGATGAAACCTCCAGGCTAAAGCCCCTCGCAAGACTTCAAACGGAATTGAATACTGATCCGTTCGGCGTCTTCCAACGTAACGCGCATGGTGTCCAAGTTGTCAAAGCGCCCGCGAATCCTTCTGGCCTCGGACACTGCTGTGACGGAACGCACTTTAAATGGCCACGGATCGACTTCCCAGACATTAGCAACGCAGTCTACTTTCCGTACACGAATACCGGCATGTTCTTTCTTCCAGATTGGGGCGTTCGGAACGCTAAAATGGTCGGATCGGCTGCGGCAGAGTTCGAGCGATAAAAGATCCCAGGTCGCGATCAAATTCCGGTGATACGCGAGAACATCACTTTCCAGCGCTTCGTTCAGCAGCGGATCCCCTTCCAGTGAGCTACGAATCACTTGCTGGTATTTTCGTTGTTCTGTTAGAAAGGCGCGGGACTCGGCTTGGTCCCGATTTGCGAGCCGGCTGTGAATGCGCTCGGATAAATTGCAAAAATGCATGGAGACCACGAGCGATGCATACGGGCAGACCGCGCGAAGTTGAAGTATGCCCGTGCGCCAGATCTCGAAATGGACCTGTTCTGGGAGATCCTCGAAAGTGTGAGGTAAACCGGTCGCTTGATTGAGGGTCGGGGCCCTTTCCCACTGAAGAAATCCAACGTCATGCTGTTCGGCCGCATAGCACATCTGCTCGCAGGGCTGAAACCCGGAGAAAACTTCGTTGCCCCAGGCGCGCGCCAATTGCCCAGAGACCCACGAATGCGCGGGTTGGCTAATCGCAAGGTAGTGCTCAGAAGGCTGCTCCGGTTGAATAATCATTTGTAGCGCAGGATTGGAGCAAAGAACTTGCCGTTCTCCCGGATTTCACCGGCGCCCAGCAGTTCACGCCAATTGTTGCAAAAAGACACCCAATGCATGGCGAGACTGGCCGCCAGTTTGAACTTATCAGGTGTCGCGGGAATGCACAAATATACGAAAAAAAAGCCTTTTCGCTTGCGTATCCGGTAAAGAGGTTCTCGATGCCGGTGAAAGTGAGTGCTAGTGAATTCTGGGGATCGCGCCAGGGATAGGGAAACAGCGCTGGCGCATGGTGAACGTGGTGCGAGAATCTTGTGTCCGAAAGAAAGACGTGAGGCGCCTATATACCAAATAACGTGCGAAAAGTTCGACCAAATCATTCACCGCGTGACGCTTGGGCCTTCCTGGCGGCTGCGCTGGTCGCATTCACGGTTGCAGCCTCAATTTGCAATGGAGCTGCACCCACTCAGGACACAACAGAGGCAATCTGGCCAACGAAGCAATGGCAGACGTCCACCCCTGAAGAGCAAGGCATGGATCCGGAGGAGCTCGCTAACCTGGTCGCTTTTGGGGCGAAGCATAGTTTCGACAGCCTCTTAGTAGTGCGACACGGGAAGATTGTCGTTGAAGCATACTACGCGCCCTACGCGGCGGGGATTCTTCACGCAGTGAATTCCGTTACAAAAGCGGTTATCAGTACTTTGGTTGCAATCGTCTCCGAGGAGGGCTTGCTAGACAGCCCAAGCCACCGAGTGCTGGATCTTTTTGACCGTCGAGGGATTGCCAACCTCGACGAGACAAAGGAATCGATCACGGTCCAGAACCTGTTGGACATGACCTCTGGTCTGGCCTGGATGCAACCGCCTTATGGTGGTTCCCCTTCGGTGACCGAAATGTTGGATAGCCCCGACTGGGTCAAATTTATTCTCGATCGACCGATGTCGAATGCCCCCGGGGCCGCTTTTAACTACAGCGACGGCGATGCGCAACTCCTTTCCGCTATCATCACGAGGCTGACCGGAACGAGCGCCATGGAGTATGCCAAAGCCAAGCTTTTTGGTCCCTTGGGAATCAACGAAGTGTTCTGGGCGCACGATCCGCAAGGCATTTCAATGGCCGGATGCGGGCTTTATTTGCAGCCTCGCGACATGGCAAAGATCGGCTATCGGTATCTCCGCGACGGCGTGTGGGAAGGTAAGCAATTGCTTCCCCCACTTGGATCGACAAAGTGAACCACGCCACGATTGATAGGTATCTGGAGCCGGGCCTTCGCTATTCCGACTGTTTCTGGGCGTTTCCAGAAAAACACGTCTACATGGCGGACGGTTACCGGGGGCAAGTGATCATGGTTTTTCCCGACCTGGACGTTGGGGCCGTCACAACTGGTCGCGGTGATTTCTCATAGAGCGAATTAGCCGACTTGATCTCCGCCTTCCAACCAACATTGATGAAGTCCTGAAGCAGGA
>CAZMNG010000070.1:0-10366 GCA_964567505.1 uncultured Chthoniobacterales bacterium | reverse complement strand
ACGACGCCGCTCGGTTTAACGACGGCGCTAGGCATTTTAAGAAAGGGCTTTGTGCTCGTCGGCAATGTTCCGACCGACACCGGGGGCAATCCCCAGGCAGGCTCACTTCTCGTCCTCGACGATGCGGGGAAGCTGGTCGCCACTTTTACTAACCCCACACTGCTGGACGGTCCTTGGGATCTGGCCATCCAGGATAACGGCGATACGGCTCTAGTCTTCGTTTCCTGTGTACTTAATGGTACGGTGACGCGGCTGGATCTGACTGTCGGCAGGAAAAGCGTTACGCTCAATAAGGCGACCCAGATTGCATCCGGATATCTCTTCGCACCCAATGCGGCCGCGCTTGTCGTTGGTCCGACCGGCCTGGCCTACGATCCGGACGCCGACCGGCTGTACGTTGCGTCAACCGATGATAACGAAATCTTTGCTCTCAAAAACGCTGCGACTAACACCGGCTCAAGTGGCACCGGGGAAGTGATCTACCAGGATGCCATTCACCTCCATGGTCCATTGGGGTTAGTACTTGCCCCGAATGGGCATCTGATCAGCAGCCAGGGTGACGCGATTAATCCTGATCCGGCACACCAGAGCGAAATCGTGGAATTCACGAAGACCGGCAAGTTTGTTACGCAGTTTTCGATTGATTCAGCCGCCGGCGCAGCGTTCGGGATTGCGATCGTCAGAGCAGGCTGCGGGGCTTCGGATTTTGCCGCGGTTGACGACGCCACGAACACTCTGACGTTGTTTGATTTCGGCGAGCAGTAAGTTGAATAAAGTGGTTACGGTCACATTTGAACGGCGCGAAGTTAAGGGGAGTTTTGGCGTGATGAACCGGGTTTTTTGCCCGGAACGGGCAACAGAACGCAGCCCGGTGTTGTCTGTTTATCTCCCACGATAAACATTTGCGATAAGCTCCGCAGGAGCGAAATCTGTATAGGCGCCTTAACACATCGGTACGCCGACCCCACGTCCCCTTGTGGTGGCGGCTTCTGGTCCTTACAGCCGCCGTTGAACCCCCTTGGTATCCGGCTGCCCGGTGCGCTCGTCAATCCTGGAAGTACTCAAGCGAAACCGAATCTATATGAATAAAGTATGGCGCGTCCAGACGGACTTGAGCGAGGGTTGGTTCAGCGCGTCTCGTCGGATTTGAGTGCACGGTGCCGACGTTTTGCCGAAACTACCCCCCGTTATGCAGGCCATTGACTTACGAACGTTTTCTGCCACCTCCAATCCAGGGACCAGCCCAGCGTCTTTGACCGGAATGGAGTAACCATGGCAACGAACAACCCCTACCGATCTTTGGTTGACGGCTTTGCCCGGTTGCTGCGCGAGGGAGAGGCGATCCGCCTAGTGGGAGTTATCACGCCGGAACGGCCGACCGTTGCGGCAGACATGCCCAAGGCGCTGATCTTCTCGCCCCACCCGGACGACGAGGTCATTATAGGCGGACTCCCGTTGCGCCTCCTGCGGGAACAAAAGCTAAACGTTATCAACGTAGCGGTCACCTTGGGCAGCCTCGCGGAGCGACAGGCCGAACGCTGGCAGGAGCTGAAGAACTGCTGCGCCTACATCGGCTTCGGTTTGGTGGCGCCCCGAGAAATGGGACTCGAGGGAATCAACCCGGTTGCACGGGAGCAGCACCCGAAGCGGTGGTCCGCCGCAGTCGAGGCGATCGCTGACGTCTTGGCGGCCCAACGGCCTACGATCATCTTCCTGCCGCACGCGGACGACTGGAATAAAACCCACATTGGCACCCATTACCTCGTGCTCGATGCGCTGGGCCGGTGGCCGAACTCGGCTTGCCTCGTGGTCGAAACTGAATTCTGGGGCGCCATGGATACGCCCAACCTGATGGTCGAGTCGAGTGCGGCGGATGTGGCCGATTTGGTGGCTGCGCTTTCGTTGCACGTCGGCGAGGTTGCGCGGAACGCTTATCACTTGCGTCTGCCGGCTTGGATGATGGACAACGTGCGCCGCGGAGGGGAACTGGTGGGTGGCCAAGGGGGTGTGGCGCCGCGCTTCGCCTTCTCCACACTCTACCGACTGCGCCGTTGGGCCGACGAGCGACTGCACGAGGTGCTGGAGCGGGGCCAACTGCTTTCTTGCGAGGATGATCTTAGCAAATTGTTTCTGACCACAACTGAGAACTGACGATGGAAGTGATTATTCGACCCACCGCGGAGGAGGCGGCTGAGCTCGTCGCCCGGCTAATCACCGCGCGGTTGCGTTCCAAACCCGACTTGGTCTTGGGGTTAGCCACCGGTCGCACGATGGAACGCGTCTACGACCGGCTGGTCGCTATCCAACAGAAAGAAGGCCTGGATTTTTCGCGCTGCCGGACGTTCAACTTGGACGAGTACATCGGTGTCCCGGCCGAGGACGACCACTCCTATCGGTATTACATGAATCATCACCTCTTTCGCCGGATCAACATTGACCTTGCGAATACTCACGTCCCTGATGGGATGGCGGCAGATTTACGCGCTGAGACTGGTCGCTACGAGCGTCTGATTCGGGAAGCAGGCGGTATCGACGTGCAACTTTTGGGGATTGGCGAGGCGGGCCATATCGGCTTTAATGAACCCCTATCAGCGCTGATGTCGCGCACCCGGGAAAAAGCGCTTACGCCCGTCACACGCCAGCAAAATGCGGCAATGTTTGGGGGCGACCCGGACAAAGTGCCGAAACGGGCACTGACGATGGGCGTGGGTACCATCTTAGATTCGCGCGAGTTGTTGTTGTTGGCCACCGGCGGAGCCAAGGCATCCATCCTGGCTAAGGCGGTGGAAGGACCCATCACCGCCATGATCAGCGCCTCGGCCATGCAGTTGCATCCCGACTGCAAGGTGATCGTCGACGAGGAAGCAGCCCGGGAACTGAAAGGACGGGATTACTACGATTGGATATTTCAGAACGAGCCCGAGTGGGAGGAATTCCGGGGTTAGCATTCGTCCGATAAAGAAAGTTACACGCCTAATGGATCTCATATTCTATTCCCCCTTGTCCGGTCCCGTTGTCCCACTCGAGGATGTACCTGATCCGGTTTTCGCCCAGCGGATGGCGGGCGACGGATTGGCCATCGATCCGCTCGATAATCGAGTTTTGTCCCCATGCATCGGGCAGGTGACTCAGGTTCACCGGAAGCGGCACGCTGTCACCCTTGCAACCGACGAAGGTGTCGAAATTTTGATTCATATCGGGATCGAGACGGTGAGTCTGGATGGAGAAGGGTTCCAAGTTCGGGTCTCGGACGGTCAACGGGTAAACAAAGGTGACCTCTTGATCGAGTTCGACGCTGATGTGATTGCTCGGAAAGCCAAAAGTCTGATCACCGTTGTCCTGGTCGCGAATAACGACCGCTTTCATCCGACGAATCTGTTTCAAGGAATCGCGGAGGCAGGTACTACGCCCTTTTTTATTGTCCAGATCGAACAACGGCCTGCAGCGGTTTTGGCGCCGTCGCTCGACCGAGCTCTGCCTGGAGTGGAATCCGCGCCGATTGTCGTCGAAGCCGAAAACGGGATTCATGCCCGTCCCGCAGCTACTCTAGCAGACACAGCGCGCCGCTACAAAAGCGTCGTCGAGATTGTCAGACCTTCCGGTAAAGCAGCCAATGCCAAGAGCGTTGTCGCCCTTCTCGGGCTTGAAATTGAACGCGGCGATTCTATTCGAATCGTAGCAAGAGGTACTGACGCGACGGAAGCCGTCGAGGCTTTGAGTTCGGCCGCGCGCACAGCGTTTGGCCGGGCGGAAGCAAGGCCATTAGACGTTCCCGCCAAGAAAATAGCGACTCCAACGCCCGCTACCTCGGCTCAAGAGGAACCGGATGTCCTGCGCGGCGTCTCAGCTTCTCCTGGTTTGGCGATCGGCCAAGTCGCGAAATTGGTGCGGCCGGTCGTTCGGGTTCAGGAGTACGCCGTGGATAGTGCGCTGGAAAGACAGCAACTGCATGAAGCCGTTGCCGCGACGCGCAGCGATCTCGAAGCGGAAAGCGCGGGGGCTGGCGAGAGCCAGGGTGAAATACTCCTCGCCCACCGGATCATTCTGGAAGATCCGTTGCTCGTCACTGAGGCGGAAAAGTGGATTGGGGAGGGTAAAAGCGCTGGTTGGGCGTGGCAAGCGGCTGCCCGCTCCTGCGCAGAACGAATTCGATCGCTCAAGAGCGGTCTTCTTGCTGGTCGAGCCGCCGATATCGAGGACGTGGCTCTGCGGGTGCTCTGGCGCCTCGCGAGCGTTGAGCCCCAACTTCCAAATCTAACTGACCAATCGATCCTGGTGGCCGAGGATCTGCCGCCTTCGGTCCTGATTTCGTTGGGTCGCACCGAGCTCGCCGGTTTTGCCACGGTTCGTGGTGGACCGACTTCGCACGTCGCGATCCTCGCTCGTTCAATGGGAATGCCCGCGGTCGCCGGTCTCCCGGTCGCCGCCCTCGCACTGACTGAAGGCGAGGAGATTGTGCTGAATGGCGATGACGGCTTGCTCGAAACGAAGCCGACCAGGGAGCGGCTCGAGAAAATCCGGGATGTTCGACGGCAACGGGACGCTATTCGCGTCGAAAGCCAGAAGATGGCGCACGAGCCGGCAGTGACCCGGGATAAAATTCGGATTGAAATCGCCGCGAACATTGGGGGCGCATCCGATGCGCTACAAGCGGTTAAGATCGGTGCGGACGGGATCGGTCTGCTACGGACAGAGTTCCTGTTCTTGGATCGCGCCGAACCTCCCACCGAGGAAGACCACTTGGCCGAGTATCTTGCCATTACCGCGGCACTGGGAGATCGACCGCTGATCATTCGAACCCTCGATCTGGGTGGCGACAAATTGCCTTCGTATTTTCCCCAGATCCACGAAGACAATCCGAGCCTTGGGATGCGCGGGATCAGGCTCGCCTTGGAGCGCCCTGACCTTTATCGGGACCAATTGCGCGCGATTCTCCGGATCGGCGCACGTGGCCGATACCGCATCATGTTGCCGCTGGTCAGCGGAGTCGAAGAAGTTCGAGAGCTTCGCGGCGTGTTAACCTCGTTGGCTCAAGAACTCGAGGTTTCGGCTTTACCGGAAATGGGGATCATGGTGGAAACGCCGGCAGCAGCGATGCTGGCGGACCGGTTTGCAGCTGTAGCCGACTTCTTTTCGATCGGCAGTAATGATCTTACCCAATATATTCTCGCGATCGACCGTGGGCATCCGATTCTGGGCCGCAAGCTCGACAGTCTGCATCCTGCGGTTCTGCGGGCCATCTCCGTGACCGTCGAGGGAGCCTCAATCCATAAGCGATGGGTCGGTGTGTGCGGCGCTATGGCCTCCGAGCCGGCTGCAGTCGCACTGCTGATCGGCCTCGGTGTTTCGGAGCTCTCCGTCAGCATCCCGATGGTACCGGAGATCAAAGCTCAAGTCCGATCCTTGGATTTTGGAAACTGCCGGAAGCTAGCGGAAAAAGCGCTTGAATTAGATACCGCGGCCGACGTCCGAGCGCTGGTCAAAGAGGCCTTCCCGGTTGTCAGATAAAGGCGCAGAAAGAGGGCAAAACAGCCGAAAAATTCTCAAAGTACATGAATACAACTTCGTTTGCTAAATTTCAGAAACTCGGGCGCGCGCTAATGTTGCCGATCGCGGTGCTTCCTGTGGCCGGACTTCTGCTCCGCTTGGGACAGCCCGATCTACTCAACATCAAATGGATCGCGCAGGCTGGCGACGCGATCTTCACCAATCTCCCGCTAGTTTTTGCCATCGGCGTCGCGGTGGGCTTTGCGAAGGAGAACCATGGCGCAGCTGGTCTGGCCGGAGCAATCGGTTATCTCGTCCTGACTGCTGTCTTGAAGTCGATCAACGATAAGCTGGATATGGGTGTACTCGCAGGCATCCTCTGCGGCATCCTGGCTGGCTATCTGTACAATCGATTCAAGGACATCAAGCTCCCCGAGTACCTCGCTTTTTTCGGAGGAAAACGGTTTGTCCCAATCATTACCGGGCTTGTCTGCGTAATTCTGGGTTTAGTGTGCGGATTCATTTGGCCGACAGCGCAGACAGGCATCGACTGGGTCGGCCACGAACTCACTGGCGCCGGCCCCCTTGGTCTCTTCATTTATGGTGTGCTAAACCGGCTCCTCCTGGTCACTGGTTTGCACCACATCCTGAACAGTCTCGTCTGGTTTGTCTTCGGCAGCTTCACCGGAGCCGATGGAAAAATTGTAACCGGGGACCTCCATCGCTTCTTCGCGGGCGATCCCACGGCCGGCTCCTTCATGGCCGGCTTCTTCCCGATTATGATGTTCGGTCTCCCAGCGGCGTGCCTCGCGATGTATCGCGCTGCCCGTCCAGAGAACCGGAAGCTGGTCGGAGGAATGTTGCTCTCCATGGCGCTAACCGCCTTCCTGACTGGCGTGACCGAGCCCGTAGAATTCACGTTTATGTTCCTCGCGCCGATCCTCTACGTTATTCACGCCATCCTGACCGGCATTTCATTGGCATTGATGAATCTTTTACACGTCAGGCTCGGATTCACATTCTCGGCTGGTCTCTTCGATTACATCATCAGCTACAGGCTTGGAACGAATGGTTGGGTGTTATTACCAGTCGGCCTGGTCTACTTCCTCATTTATTACTTCCTTTTCCTCTTCGCGATTAGAAAGTTCAATCTGGCAACGCCCGGCCGCGCTGAGGCTTCCCTGGAGCCTTCTGCTGAAGAGGTCCCGATTGGCAGCGGGCTGGCCGGTGGGGAGGCTCCGGCTGCTCTTGCCGGGGCAGTTGGCTACGTGAGAGCCTTAGGTGGTAATCGGAATCTTACGCTGGTGGACGCCTGCACGACGCGTCTGCGTCTTGAAGTAGTGGACGATTCCCTGGTCAACGAGGCAGCGCTCCGGACCCTCGGCGCGCGCGGCATCGTTCGGCCCACTCGAAATGCGTTGCAGGTGGTAATCGGCCCTCAAGCCGACATCCTGGCCGGCGAGATCCGGGATGCGATGGCCAGTGGAGAGTATGCTGCGATTGGGCCAGCGGTTCAGAACCCGGTGGCCAACGGTGAGATCTCTGCTGGATCGATCTCTGAGGGGCCGGTTGAGACGAGGGCGGCAGACGCCGCGGCCGCACAGCATTTAGTGAGCGCTTTCGGCGGGTCTTCGAATGTTCAGTCGGCCGAGAACGTGGCGGTGACCCGATTACGGTTTGTCCTTCGGGACGGTCGCCGAGCTGATGAGGAAGAGTTGAAGAGCGCCGGTGCCGGTGCCGTGATGAAAGCGTCGGAGAACGTCTGGCACGTCATTGCCGGTCACCGAGCTCCGGCGATCGCGGCTGCGCTCAAGCTGGAGATGAACGCTCCTTAGATTTGGAGGAGCAAAGGCATGAGCGAACGGTTCCCGGTCGTCTTTCTAGTGGATGTGGACAATACATTGCTCGACACCGATCACATTCAAAACGACCTCCAGGACCATCTCGAACGGGAGTTCGGCGCAACTTGTCGGGACCGGTACTCTAAGATCCTTGAGAATCTCTTCAATGAGTTCGGCTACCGTGATTACCTCGGCGCTTTGCAGCGTTATCGGAATGAACATCCGACCGACATTCGCTTGCTGAAGATGTCTTCCTACCTGGTAGATTATCCTTTCGCCGACCGCCTCTATCCCGGCGCGCTCGACGTGCTGAAGCGCCTGCGGGGTTGGGGGCAGACGGTGATCCTTTCAGATGGCGATGTCGTCTTTCAACCGCGCAAGATCGAGCGCTCGGGAATCGACGAAGCCGTCTCAGGGCACGTGCTCATCTACATTCACAAGGAAGAGGCGACGGCCGATGTCGAGCGGCGTTATCCAGCGGCACACTATGTGGTAATCGATGACAAACTGCGCATTCTCGCAGCGATGAAGAAGACTTGGGGCGAGCGCGTAACGACGGTGTTTCCGCGCCAAGGGAAATTCGCGCACGACCCGAGGGTGCTCGGTGCCTTTCCGGTACCAGATGTCACCATTGAGCGCGTCGGCGACCTCCTTTCCTACGCACTCTGCGACTTCGTCGCATCTACATGAAAGCAATTTAAGGATGTGGTATCGACGGAACAGAGTCAGCGACGCAGTCGATCCCAGGGGAAAGATCGACTCCTGGGAACGAGCTGAAGGGAGCCCGGCACCGCTCGGAGCAACTTGGGTGGAATTTGAGAAGGCGTGGAATTTCGCCATTTATTCCCGGCACGCGACCGGTGTGACGCTGCTGCTGTATGGGGACGAAGATTTCGCCCAGCCGGTTCATCAATTAAGCTTGGATCCGATTTACAACAAAACGGGTCGCACCTG
Organism: uncultured Chthoniobacterales bacterium; assembly: GCA_964567505.1. GTDB lineage: Bacteria > Verrucomicrobiota > Verrucomicrobiia > Chthoniobacterales > JAFAMB01 > JAFAMB01. The sequence continues at coordinate 2,084 of CAZMNG010000070.1, read as the reverse complement.
GCACTGTTTTGTGCCGGAGCAAATTGCGCCCGGAGCCCGGTACTACGCCTACAAGGTCTCTGGGCCTTCGGAACCGGCACGAGTCCATCGATTCGATCCGGAAAAGATCCTTGTCGATCCATTCACGGAGGCTGTCCATTTTCCTCCGGGCTTTTCCCGCAGCGCTGCGAAGTTGCCGGGCTCCAACAGTGGTCGCGCGCCCCTGGGCGTGCTGCCGCGCAGGCGGCCGGCGTTCGATTGGGACGGTGGGTTCCCGCCACGGCATACACATGATACGATCGTGTATGAACTGCACGTGAAAGGCTTCACCGCACGTGCCAATTCTGAAGTAACGCCACAACGCCGAGGGACATTTCTCGGGTTGATCGAGAAACTCCCCTACATTCAAGAACTTGGGGTCACCGTGGTCGAACTGCTGCCTGTGCACGAATTCGATCCGCAGGAAGGTAACTACTGGGGGTACATGACGCTCAACTTCTTTGCACCTCACGAAGCCTACGGTCTCGATAATCCGGTGCAGGAATTTCGCGAAATGGTTAAGGCCTTTCACAAGGCGAACGTCGAGGTCTGGCTGGACGTCGTTTACAACCACACTTGCGAAGCTGACGAAGCGGGCCCCACCTATTCACTGCGAGGGCTGGACAATTCCAGCTACTATTTGTTGCACCGCGACGGCACCTATCGAAATGACACCGGCTGCGGCAATACGACACGTTGCGCGCACCCCGTTGTTCGCGCCCTTATCCTGCGCAGTCTGCGGCACTGGGCCGAGCAAATGGGGGTTGATGGTTTCCGGTTCGATCTCGCGTCAATCTTTGCTCGGGACGACTACGGCAACATCCAGCCGGGTGAACCACCAGTGATAAGCGAGATTAGCGACTTAGGAACGCACGGGGATTTGCGGCTCGTGGCTGAAGCTTGGGACATCGGTGCCTACATGCTGGGCCGAAGTTATCCGGGGTTAATGTGGCGCCAGTGGAACGCGGAATTTCGAGACGATTTGCGTAGTTTTGTTAAAGGTGATCCCGGCAAAGTCGGCGCCCTGATGAGGCGTCTTTACGGCAGCGACGATCTTTTTCCTGACGGTCCCGACGAGGTGTATCGTCCTAATCAAAGCATAAACTTCATCACCGCACACGACGGATTCTGCCTCTACGACCTGGTCGGTTACAACCAAAAGCACAACGAGTCAAACGGGCACAACAACGCTGACGGTTCAGGTTACAACCTCAGCTGGAACTGCGGATGGGAGGGCGACGAAAATGTGCCGCAAGACGTTTTGGCTCTGCGACGTAGGCAGGCGAAAAACTTTTGTTGTTTGCTGATGCTGGCCAACGGCACCCCTATGTTTTGTGCCGGCGACGAATTCCTTAATACCCAGGGCGGAAATAACAATCCGTACAACCAGGATAACGAAATTACCTGGCTGGATTGGGACCGGCTCGAACAAAACCGCGATGTGTTTCGCTTTTTCCAGCAGATGATCGCCTTGCGCAAAACGCGCCGCGCAATCGCCCGCAGCCGGTTTTGGAGAGAGGATGTCAGCTGGTATGGCACGGGCAAAGAGGTCGATATGACCTACGAATCCCGAAGCCTCGCGTTCTGTCTGCGCGGCAGGCGCTTCGATGAGAGCGACCTGTACATCATGATCAATGCCTGGTGGCAACCGCTTCTATTCCACATCCAGGAAGGAGAACCCGGCGGATGGAGCCGGGTCCTGGACACGAGTCTGCCCAGCCCGGAAGATTTCATGGAGCCAGGCGGTGAATTCCCGCTTTCTTCCCTTGATTATGAAGTCGGGCCACGGTCCGTTGTGGTTCTATCCGCCGCTGTCTGCGCCCAATAGCACGAAGGTCTCTTAGCAGTTAGGATGGCTGTACTACGTCCGCTTGGATGTTTTGTGAAATTGCGAGCATTGGAATCGATTCTCCTACAAATTCTAATTATAATCCGGCAGGGTCATATCTCGGCAATCAACAATGTATGCGGTTCAGGGGTGACTGACTCCCGCTTTTTGTAAGCGTTGCGGACGATAATCAGTGCGAGTAGTAATGCTTCCATATTTACCTTTCTCTATTGTGTCG
>CAZMNG010000069.1:3680-10367 GCA_964567505.1 uncultured Chthoniobacterales bacterium | reverse complement strand
GCGTCCATGACTCTTTCTTGTCCCGCGCCGGGTCGAAATAGAAAAGCGCGACAAGCAGAATGAACCAGACGGAGAGTGCGATTAGAGGCGACATTCTAAGTGGGATCTCAACTGTCTTTTGATGGTTGGTTGGGGAATCAAGATGCGCAGGCTGGATTTGGCGCGGCTATGCAGGATGTGCCCAGCGCAGCGGGAAGGGTTGATCTCCCTTATACAATCAAATGCTGGACCAGGCTCACGAGGGCTTCCCGTTCCTGGGGCCACGCATGGGCCCTGTATACCTGCTGCCCGCGCTCGGCAAATGCCAATGCATCGCTGGGATACGTGGCGGCATAGCGAATCCTCTCCGCCAGCTCCGCAACATCGCCCGCCTCAAAGAAAAGCAGAGTATCTTCCGTGAAGTAATCGGTAACTCCCTGCGTGCGCGGGGCAACCACGGGCTTGCCCTGGGAGAGATATTCAAAGATCCTCGTTGGCGTATTAATCTCGGTAAATGTATTGCGAGGGTTGGGGATCACGCCGATGTCGCATCGCGCGATCTCCCCGACGAGTTCCTCGAGGGTCTTGCCTCCGAGAAAGTGGACCCGATCGTCCAGCTGAAGGTTTCGGGCCTTCTCCATTACCAGGTCAAGGTACGGCGTGTTGCGTCCGCAAATGGAAAGCTGCGCGCTTGGTAGCGTATCGCGCAGTAATGCCATCGCATCCACGGCCAGTTCCAGGCCGTTACGCTCCACCAGCGACCCGTGATACAGGATCGTGACTGGATCTTTCGGGTCGCGCAGCGGCCAGGAACGCGCCTCACGATACAAAAAGATCGAGTCGTCCGGCGCGTTCATGACCACGCCGACCTTGCCTCTGGGACAGCTTCTCTCCGTAAACAGGTGCTGAAATGTGACGCTGACCGTAACGATCCGATCGGCGAAGCCCAGGCTCAGCTTTTCCAGCCAATACATCACACGGACGCCGAAACTGCTGTCCGCTATGCCGAAGATCGTCTTCATCAACTCCGGCATAGGGTCATGCTGGTCGAGGATGACCTTCGCTCCGAGGATCTTCGGCACGAGCGCGCAGAAGACGAGGAAGTCCGGCATATTGTGGACGTAGATCAGATCGTAGCGACGGCGCAAAGAGCGCCAGCCGAGAATCAGTCCGGAAAGGAAGATGAAGGAGAAGTACTCGCAGGCGTAAGCCAGGGCTCCGCCCCGTCGATGTTTGATATGGAGTCGAAATACCTTCAATCCCTCTGGGTCCGGGGTCTTCGGAGGCGCCTCATCCGCCATGCAAATGAGGTCGATCTTCATGCCTTCGCCAAGAAGGGCATCCACGGCACGGCGCGGACGCGGATCGGCGGGGTAGGACGAAAGAACCACCATCCCGGTCCGCTTCCCTGCCAGACGCTTTCCGGACGTGGCATGCGGCAGCTGCTGTTCCGAAGCCCGAGTTTGATCCAGCATAGTTGTCAGCACGAATTTCCTCTGGGCCTCAGCGAACCCGTTCTAGGCCGTAACCTCAACCGAGGTTTTGGTGTCGAGCGTCTCCCGCGAAACTCCAAGAAAGGAGGCTATCTCGTCGGCGACGCGTACCTGCTGCTCTTTCCTCAGCTGCGGATACATCGGAAGCGAGAGGATCTCCTTCGCGACTTGGGTCGCAACCGGAAGGTCCTCAGGGGCGTAGTTCAGCGACGCATACGCCTTCTGCTGGTGCAACGGAATGGGATAGTGGATTCCAGTCGCAATTCCTTTTTGCTTCAGGTGCTCCATCAAGCCATCACGATTCTGTGTGCGAATGACATAGAGGTGATAGACGGCTTGGGACCACGACGGCTCATAGGGAGCGATCAGATCGTTCATCCCGGCAAGAAGTTCGTTATATTGCGCGGCGTGCGCGCGACGCTGTTCCGTCCATTGCGGTAAGTGAGCAAGTTTTACGTGAAGGATCCCTGCCTGGATCGCGTCAAGACGACCATTGTAACCCTCCGAGTCGTGATAGTACTTCTTGACCTGCCCATGATCCCGGATAACTTTGATTCTCGCGGCAATGGCCGCATCGTTGGTGGTGGCAGCCCCGGCCTCACCACAAGCCCCTAGATTCTTACCCGGATAAAAGCTGAATGCTGCTGCCTGACCGACTGAGCCCGCTACCTGCCACTGATTCTGGTCGCGGGAGAAATACTTTGCTCCGTGAGCCTGGCAAGCATCTTCGATCAGCACAAGATTGTGTGCGCGGCAAATCCGCACAATAGCGTCCATGTCCGTCATTTGCCCGTAGAGATGAACCGGAACAACACAGGTGACGGGCCGCTGACTTCTGCGGCTGATCAGTTGGCCGGCGCTGTTGCGCGTGCACTGTTCCTCGACAAACTTCTGAAGCTTTTCCGCCGAGAGATTGTAGGTCGCTTCGTCGATATCGATGAACTCGGGGATGGCGCCAACCTGCGAGATAGCCTCTGTCGTCGCGATAAAGGTATGCGGTACAGTCACAACGACGTCGCCCGGCTTGATTCCACAGGCCATCAAAGCAAAGCGCAGCGCATCGGTTCCGCTGTTCACGGCGATGGCATGATCCGCATGGCAGAAGGAGGCGAAGTCGCGCTCAAAGTCCTCGACCATGGGGCCGCCCACAAAGCCGGCCGTGAAGAGCGCTTTTCGAAATACCTCGGTTAATTCCTTTTCTAATTCAACATGCGGGGTGACCAAATCTAGAAACGAAATACTATTCGCGTTGTCCATTTTTCGCCTCTTCGCTTTCTTCTACATACCGCAATATCTTGGCTGGATTGCCAGCTACGACTGCATACGCCGGGACATCCCGGGTAACGACACTTCCCGCACCCACCAAGGCATACTCACCGATCGTGACATTCGCCAGAATGGTTGCGCCTGACCCGACCGACACCCCCCGCTTAATGACTGTACGTTCGACTTTCCAATCCGCCTCGGTCTGGAGTTTGCCATCGTTGGTTGTAGCCCGCGGATAGCTGTCATTGATAAACATGACTCCATGACCGATGAACACACCATCCTCGATCGTGACGCCTTCGCAAATGAATGTGTGGCTGGAGATTTTGCATCGCTTTCCAACCACTGCGTTCTTCTGTATCTCGACAAACGTGCCGATCTTCGTTTCGTCCCCTATCTCACATCCATAGAGATTGATGAAGCGGGCCAGCCGGACATCTTTGCCTAACTTGACATCGTCGGAGATTGCATTGAGCGAGTTCACAGATAGACCAGAGCCCCTTTCTTGCTCAGGGACTCACTTGCGGCTTCCAGCATCTGCACGACGCGCAAGCCTGCGCAGCCGTTGTTGAATGGTTCCTGATCGCTGGTGATGCAATCGACGAAGTAGGATAATTCCTGACGAAGGGCTTCGACCTGTTCCAACTGCGGAGCCCACATATCGCCGGATCGATAGCTGACCAGCAAGTCGTACACACCCTCGCGATTCGTAATGTGCACGCCCTTGTCGTAAACCTTCAACTTCTCATCGGCTTCAAGGTCGTTCCAGACCAGCATGCGCTTTTCGCCGCCAATCAGTGTGGTTCTCACCTTCACCGGCGAGAGCCAGTTCACGTTGATGTGGGAAATGACCTTCTCCGGAAAATAGATCGTCATATAGGCCACATCCTCGTGGCCATTAAGATGGCCCTGGCCGGTGGCCACAATAGCTTCCGGCTTTCCAGGCAGAAGATGATCCATGATCGAGAGGTCGTGAGGAGCGAGATCCCACAACACGTTGATATCGTGCTGAAAGAGCCCAAGATTCACGCGCGTGGAGTCGTAATAATAGAGATTGCCAAGCGCGTCTTCGTCGATCAGTTGACGGATCTTTCTTACCGCTCCGGTGAACAGGAATGTATGGTCCACCATAATCTTCAGATTCTTTTGGTGCGCCAGATCGATCAGTTCCTGAGCCTGAACGGCATTGCTGGTGAAGGGCTTTTCGACGAAGACATGCTTCCCGTTCAAGAGGGCATCTTTGGTCAGATCATAGTGGGTCCACACGGGCGACACGACAGCGACAGCGTCGATCTCCGTCGACCTGATCACCTCGGAGGTATCGCCGGTTACTTTAATGCCCGGATAGGCCTTTTGTGCGCGGGCTCTCGCGTTGGCGCTGATTTCTGCGATTGCGACGACCTGCGAACCCTCAAGGTTCACAAGATTTCTAACGATATTGGGGCCCCAGTACCCGTATCCAATAACTCCGAAATTCACGAGCGTTCTCCATCCTCCGCGGTTGGCGGAAGTCTAATCCTCTATGTTTTGTCCGGTTTTGAATTAAGGCGGGATGTGATCGATCGACGGCGATCGGGACATCTAGCTAGACAGATCTACTTAGAATCTAAAGAAATCAATATGCACCGGAACCGCGAATGACTGCGAGCGGGGTCTGAAGCAGGATTTTGAAATCGAGCCAGGGAGTCCATGAGGTCGCATAGCGCAAGTCGAGCCGCACCATCTCATCGAACTTCACGCGGCTCCTGCCGGTCACCTGCCACAAGCCGGTGATTCCCGGTTTTACTTCCAGCACCCTTCTGCGATGCCAGGTCTGATAGGCCGCAAGCTCATAGGGAATGGGTGGCCGTGGACCAACCAGGGACATATCGCCCTTAAGTACATTAAAGAACTGGGGCAGCTCATCCAGGCTCGTCCTGCGCAGGAATCGGCCGATCTGCGTCACTCTTTTATCATTCGTAATCTTATAGACAGCCCTCTTACCGCCGGCTTGCTCCGCGGGTCCTTCCTCCTGAGAAATGAGCTTCTGCACAAACTCCTGATGAACCTTGTGGTCGTTGTCCACATACATCGACCTGAATTTCAAAAAAGTGAAGCTCTGACCGAATTGCCCGATGCGCTCCTGCCGGAACAGGATGGGACCCTTCGATGAAGCTCTCACGGCGATGGCGATCACCACGAATAAGGGCAGACAGACAAGTGCGATGGCGCCGCTGCCAAGGATGTCGATCGATCGCTTGACGATCAGCAGGGACCTGCGGTTCTGATTGTGGGTGGTGAGATCGGGATAGAGGGCCGAGTTGCTTGGACGTCCGGGTTTGTCGTTTTCCCAATCGTCGGGAAAAAGATGAAACGAGATGCTGATCTGGCTGAACTGTTCAAAAGATAGCTCGTTGCGCAACGTCTCACTCACGCGATTCAGAATTGCGCTCAGGATGGAGTTCCTGTCGGAGATCACAAGTCCCGTGAACATCGCTCCGACTACGCTATTTTCCTTGTACCAGCCGACCACGTCGGTATCTCGGCACGCAGTCAGTAACGCGGCGACGATACAGTCGAGAGCTCGCTTGGTCTTCTCGAGGTTCTGGTGATTCGTGACCTCCAGAAGCATCAACACGAAGGGAGACTTCGAGCGTTCCGTCCTCTTGCGCTCGATGGCGATGAGGCGTTTGAAGGCTTCCTCGCCCAGTGCACCGCGTTCGACCGCGGAGGCGGCGTCGAAGACTGACTCAACTATATTTGCCTTTTCTTGGGGCACAGGTAACTCCTCGGGGGACAATGATCGACAATGATCTTTGATGCACAGAATGTAGAACTGCCGCGAACGCAAAACGGAAGGCAGTCGGGGCGCGGGACGAGAATCCGGTTACTGCAGGCGGCTGATTGCATCACGACGCAAAGAACTTCGGCGACTTCGCCACAATAAGCAGCACTTACTCCAATGCGCTCGATTCCATTCCAATCGATTAGTAGTAGTAATGACTATGAGCTTGATTTTGGGAACAATTGAGAAGAGCGCCGATCAGCTTCTGAGGATCGATCGCCTCGAGGCCCTTCTGCAGTTGCTTCTTTTCCGTGACTCCTTGACGAGAGACAAGGATAATGCCGTCGGCGAGTCGCATCCACACGCTGGTGTCGGCCAAGGGGAGTACTGGGGGCGAGTCGATCACAACCGTGTCGAACCACTCGACGAGCTGCGCCATAAGGGCGTTCAGTTTGGCAGACTGCAAAACTTCCAGCGGATTCTGGGGCGATGCTCCGGCAGGCAACACCCAGATTCCCGCATTCTCCATCTGGTAGATGCAGTTGGAGAGCTTTTCATCGCCGCGCAGCCATTCACAAATACCGGGGTTTCCGACCAGACCAAGCATCTGCGAGAGCGCCGGACGCCGGACGTCGCCTTCAAGGAGCAGAATCCTCTGTGAAGTCGATCGTGCCAGCGTGAAGGCCAAATTGGCGGCCGTCGTCGTCTTTCCCTCTTGCGGAATCGTGCTGGTGATCAGCACCCTCTTCAGCGGGCGGGTTCGTGCCAGGTCGCGCAGGCGTACGCCAAGCAGCCGAAAGGCCTCCGCAGAGGCGCTGTCTTGATCGGTGACAGAAACCAGCCGGCTCTCGGGGGTGACCGAAAACGGCAGGGTTCTAAACTGATTGAGGATGCGCGAACGCTCTTCGTTCTTTGTTCCTTCCGCTGGGATAGTCCCACCGCTTGCATCTTTCGCGAAATTCAGTCCAGACTCGCCCTTGGTTACTTCGAAGTCTTCAACGCGAAGACCGTCACCGTTGCCGAGCAGCGTCTGCGTCTCCCACTTGGTAGCGGCCAGCTTTTCCGCTCGACGCAGAACGTCGGCAGCCTGCAATGGCGCGGCAGCCTCGCTCCCTTCGCGATTGCCTTCAGCTCTTTGTAATGCATCGAAGATCTGGCTCATTCTCTCGTATCCTTTCCAATCTA
>CAZMNG010000069.1:0-3580 GCA_964567505.1 uncultured Chthoniobacterales bacterium | reverse complement strand
AACCCACGCGAGAAGCGATAGACCATTGCGATTGCCTTCGACGTAAACAGCGAACTTGCGTTGCTCTCCGCGCCAGCGATTTCGAGCCGGCTTTCGATGTAACGCTGCGTCTCTTCCAAGGTCAGCGGCGCCAGATGGGTGCGCAGCGCGATGCGCTGTTTCAACTGTCGCAGCCCGCGTGAATCCAGCTTTTCGTCCAGTTCCGGCTGGCCGACCAGCAGGATCTGAAGAAGCTTGTCGTCGTAGGTCTCCAGGTTGGAAAGCAGTCGCACCTCTTCCAGCAGCTCTTCCGATAACAGGTGGGCCTCATCGACAATCAGGACCGTGGTCATCTGTCGTGAGGCTCTTGATACCAGGAACTGGCTCAGGTCGAAGAGCATCTCGCACTTGTTCTTTCCGGCAGCCGGCAAACCGAAATCGAGCAGCATGTACTGCAGGAATTCCGTCGACGTCAGCCGGTTGTTGAACAAGTAGGCATAACTGATATCCTTGCTCTCCTCAAGAAGCCTGAGCAGGCACCTGAGCAGAAGCGTTTTCCCCGTGCCCACTTCTCCCGTAACCACGACGAAACCCTTGTGCCGCCTCACACCGTAGTAGAGCGCGGCCAGCGTTTCGTTATGCCGCTCCGTGGGCACGAAACAAGAGGGATCCGGCGTCAGGTCGAACGGATTACGAGCGAGTTGAAAATAGGACTTATACATTTTTAGTCTCGATCTGCCGCTAACCCTGGACGATGCTGATGGTAGTTCCAGCCAGGATCGCAACAAGAACAAAAGCGGCCGTCGCCCAGCCCAGGACAAGCCGTCGTCTCTTTCTGGCCTCATCCGATGGCTGAACGACCTCAGGAATCTCGGACAAGATTGTCATGGGCAGCATGGCCTTCAGATCCTTCTCGTTGTGCAGGCGATCGTCGGCAAACTCGAACGCGCCCGCCACGAGAGCCCCAATGACAAGTCCCAAGCCGAACCCGATGCCGCAGAACTTCAGTCGATTCGGGAAATCGGGCTTGACGGGCCGGCTGGGCGGATCGAGCACGGTAAAGTGCTCGCCCTGCTGCAGCTGTTCCATGCTCGTCGCCATCTCCGATTCGTTCTTCTTTTTCAGGAGTTCGTCGTAGATGGCCTTGGACTGGTCGTAGCCGCGCGTTACCTCGTCCATTTGCTGTTCGGTTGCCGGCGCTGCGTTCAGTCGCCCCTGGTACTCGCTGATCCTCTGTTGCAGTTCATCGACGCGATGTTCGCGATTGGCAATCTCCGCCTGATTGGCCTTGAGTTGCCCCTGGAGCTGGGACAGAGGAGAGGCGGGACCGATCCCATCGACTTCCCGAGTTGCAGTGGCACTCTCATCGACAGGCTTTTTCGGAGCCGCGAGCAACTCATCCCGCAGTTTTTCAGTCTTGGCAATCTGCTCTTTCAGCTTCACCACATCCGGATATTCGTCGGTATAGCGCGAGTTCAAGTCGACCAGCTGAGTCCTTAGCTTCTCGAGTTGCTGGTTGATCTCGACAAGCCCGCTCGGAGTCCCATCGGCGCGCAGATTTCCCCGCACCGCACGACTCTGATCGATCAACGCCTGCAGGTAGACGTGCTGCTGTTTCGCCTGGGTCACTGAATCCTGTTCACTCTGCAACTGGGATTGCAGGCCGCCCAGAATCTGAAGGTTGCTGGTCTGCTGCGAAGGCAACACACCTTCGTGCGCCCCCTCGAAGGCCTTCACCTTGGCTTCCTGCTCGGAAAGCTGGACCCGCGCAGCTTCCAGCTGGTCTTCGATGAATTTCGTCGTCCCCTCGGACATCTCTTCTCTTGCCTTGGAGTTCTCATTGATAAACAGATTGGTCAGCTCAGTGGTTACCAGCTGCGCCGTCTGCGGATCGGGCGCGGAATACGACACCCTGAATGCCGTGATCTCCTGGTTCCGTGGGTCGCGCACGAGGTCGATATTGATGTCCTTGCGGATCAGGTTGACGCGATCGTCTTCTGACAAGGCCCCATGGGCGCCCCCGTAGAGGCCAAGTTTGTCGATGATCAAAAGAAGGCGCGTGCGGCTGAGGATCTGTTGCGAGATGCTCTGCAGGCGCGTCTGGACGTTGTCGGTGACGTTGGGCGAAACATAGTTCGACGGCATCGTCGGCTGCTCGACCAGGATCTGCGTGGTCGACTTATAAAGCGGCTTCAAGATCCAGCTCGATCCCCACACCAGTAGCCAGGTGATGAACAAGGGAATGAGCAGGTGCATGTGACGCCTGCGGAGAATGTCGAGATATCGTTCTACGTCCGGTCGTTCTGCTTCCGGGTCTTCAATCATCTCTGCCATGTTTATCTTCCTAGTGGGTGCTCAAATTGATAGTTAAGAGTAAGTCCGACTCGGTTGTCGCTTGGACTGTTCGATAAAGCCGAAATTCCCGAGTAATCGGTGTGGATATGCGCGTACTCTCCGACCAAACGGAGGTGCTCGCCGAGCAGGTATTCAAGCGAAGCCCTGCCAAAGAGCGTGTGGCCGCTCGCACTATAACTGACAAGCAGCGGGGTGGCGTTCTTCGTGTTTCCGTAATTGCCGTTGGCGCCCCCGGTCAAGCGTCGGGTGAACTGGTGCCTCACATTCGCAGCGGCGCTATCGGCCGTATACGACCCGAGAAGACCCCATCCTGTCGTCACCGCACGAGAGTAATTCAGGGCGAAGCTGGTGCGCGTCCGGCTCCAGCCAATCCCGGCGCTGCCGCTTGGATCCCACTCGTTTGTCGCTGGATTTCCCGGCGTCGACGACGACGTATATTCAGGCCCGCCTTTGAGTGACAAGGAAAATCCGCTGCCCAGGTAAAGGTCGTAGATCACCGCAACAGTTTGGCTCTGCGTCGTAAAGGGAAACGGAGAGGCATGCGTGAGCGCATAGCTATAGGACACGCCCACAAATTGCGTTCGGGTAAGGCGGCGAGTATAGAACCCCGATCCCGATTCGACATTTGAGTTGTCGAGCCCCTCTGATTGCGCCGTGTTGGAAAACCGGTAAGTCGAGAAACTGCCGGAAACCCCGAGCATGGAGCTTCGGCTGATCTGGTAGCCCAGGTGCCCATTGGTCGACTCCGTGATCTGGCCTGCGTAGGGAACGATCACGATCGGGGACGCGGGATTTGCGGAACCCGAGATCGTTGTACCTGAGAACGTATAAGGCTGGCTGAACACGGTCGAATTCTGCCGAAAGACCTCCTGCACACTGATCGTTGTGTGAGGAGTCCAGCGATAGTGAAAGTCTGCAATCGCGTTCTGAGTCACCTGGTTCAGCTCTGTGGTTGGGGTGTAGTACATGAACCCGGGGCTGTAACTCAACCCCCCGCCAAAACGAGGCGTCTTCTCGTCGATCCGAATGCTGGGCAGAACGGTCACCGATTCGGCAGCTATGGGGTTTGTGGTCTCGCCGGCCAGCACATTGTCGTCATATGCTCCGGTAACCAGAACCCCCGCCGATAGCACATTCGATCTCTGCCCCGCTCCTACGGCGACAGGGTAGAACGCACCGCTGGCCTGCGGCGGCATCGACATCTGCGAATCGTCGTTTGACTCTCCGCTTCCCCCGCTGGCGCTTG
>CAZMNG010000068.1:0-10400 GCA_964567505.1 uncultured Chthoniobacterales bacterium | reverse complement strand
TTGGAGTCGGTGTCGGACCAGAATCGATCCCGTTTGTCGAGGTCGGAATTAAACCTGAGGTTTCAGGCGTTTCAACCACGCCATAGGTGTCCTTTACCGGACGTTTGCTGAGAAATTTTGTGAGCGTCCAGAGGTCAGAAGTAATACCGGCCATCCGGATTTTTGAAATCCCTGTGGCAGGGTCCTCCTCGGTCACTTGGACGATTGTGCCGGGCGTAAGATAAAAGACCTTTACTTGTTCAACCATTTTCAGAATGACGTCATCCGGAGGGTGGTTGGCCACCCGATGAGCGTCCTCCTTGGCCACCGACGCGTACGGACCGTCGGCTGTCGCCCAACGGAATCCTTTTGCCGCAAGATCGTCGTCCGTACCGGCGAGTGCCGTGGAGGCGAAACTCGTTGCCGCTACCGCGGCTCCAAGAAAGCTGAGGCATTTCATAAGGTTAAACTGCGTAATATTCCGGCGCACCAAAGAAAGCATTCTTGAAAATCAATCGCGTTTCATCCGTTCGTCCACAATTAACTCAACTCGGACTGGAATAATTCTTTGGAACGATCGAGAATCTGGAGGTCAACGAGTCGCTTCCCCAATGTTGAAGTTGTACGTATGCCGAAGTATCTGACGATGGTTTCCTACACGCCGGAAGGGATCAAAGGTCTGGTGAAGGAGGGTGGCACTGCTCGCCGTGCAGCAGTCGAAAAAATGCTCGAAAGGCTCGGCGGCCGCCTTGAAGGGTTCTATTTCGCATTTGGTGATAACGATGCGTACGTGATCACCGACGGCCCCGACAACGCCACCGCGGCCGCAATTTCGCTGGCGATTACGACCGGGGCGATTCGCACTAAGACGATTGTCCTGCTGACTCCGGAAGAACTCGATCAGGCCGCCAAGATTCCGGTCGATTGTCCGGTCCCGGCACAGTAGGAGCCGGTGTTCTGTCCCCGAAATAGCGGGCACCTGTTATCCCGGGAACAGGACACTACTGCCTCCGACTGCGCGCAATCCCAAAGAACCTGGCGACCAGCTTGTCGAGGAGTCGCACGGGCATAAGCCGCGGAATAACCCAGTTTGGCACCCGGTTCGAAACGATGGAGTAGCGGGCTTTTGGACGAGCGGCTCTCAGAGCCTGCCACACGGTATTTCCGATGACAGCTGCCGGATAACCGTTCGCGCCTTCCCTGGCTGCATACCGTTCAAATGTCGCCAGCGAATCGGCGTAGGGAGTTTCACGGAATTTCTCGACCAGACCAGTGTCCGACTTTTGCCATATTGGAGTGACAATCGCGCCGGGCTGGATGACGATTACGTCGATTCCGAAAAGAATCAATTCACGCCGGAGACTGTCGGAGAATCCTTCCAGAGCGAACTTCGATGCCGCATAAGCGCCCGAGAACGGACCGGCAATTCGGCCGCTGGTAGAGCTGATGTTAATGATCCTGCCAGGCCGGCCGACCCTTGCGGGATCCAAGCCGAGCAACGGTAGAAACGCTTTCGAGACATTGAATGGGCCCAGCAGATTAACTTCGAGCTGATATCGGAACTCTTTGGTGGCGAGATAGGCAAGGGGACCCGCCACCTCGATTCCCGCATTATTAACCAGGCCGTCCAGCGTGCTGCTTCCCAACAGTTCGCCGACTCTGGCAGCTTCGGCACGAACGGCAGTTTCATCGGTCACATCGAAAATGAGCGGAATAAACAAGTCGCCAAGGTCCTGTTTAAGACGCTTGGCGTCTTCCCCGGTTCGCACGCTCCCAAAAACGCAGGTCCCTTTCTCCGTCAGAATTTTGGCGGATGCGTAACCGATGCCAGTGGAGACCCCGGTGATGACGACTCTCTGCATCGGGTGCACTATGCGGCAAATGTGGGCGGTTCGATTCGCAGGTCGCAAGTGTACATGCCCGGTTCCGCAGATTCGCACGGCGCGCGGCGCTTGAGATTTTCTCCGTCGTGCTGAACGAATTTCACTGTGTTGGAATGGAGTCGATATATTTTGTGTACGCGGTCGGTCTCGCGCGCCACGAACGCAATGGAGAGCGGCAGCTGAATCCCAATCTCCGGGTGCAGAGATGGGTACAACGCTGATTTGCGGTAACGTAATCCCGCAACCAATTCGTTCGGAGCGACTGAACGAAATGGGAGTTCGCGTCCATTAACATAAAGAGCGTATTGCTGGTCGAATTCGGACGTCGCGCAAAATTCGAGAAGTTCAACCGAGGAATCGACAAATCGGCTGGTACTGCCACCAAATGTTGGCGTTTCGGAAAGGAGAGGCCATGCTTCGAGCGCTTTTCGTACGGTGAGTTCCTCTTCGGTGAGCAAACTCGCAAAACGCCACTCCCAGATTTCTCTGAAAACTGACGGGTCGAACCCAAAGCCATATTGAGCGAGTTCGGTGAGGATATCGGTCAAGTCGCGCCAGAGGGGCGTGGGAAGGAAATACTTGTCGTGCAGATCGGATCTGAAGTCCTTCAATTTCTCGCGAAACGGGTGGGTCAGGAGGTAGGCCAGCAGCGCCCTCCACAGCAGGGCGACAGCTCCGGTCCAGTTTACGTTTGGCAGACTTTCGATCGCTCGAAATTCGATGAGGCCGTAGCAACCGTTTGGCGGGTTCCAAAACTTGTCGAAGCTGATCTCGCTCCGGTGCGTGTTACCGGAAACGTCGGTGTGTAGATGGCGAAGCAGTTCGTTGATTTGTTCACGTCGGTCGCCCGGCTCGAAATTTTCCAGTTGGCGGTAGGCGAGTTCCAGGTCGAGAAGCGTGTTTCCGCTCTCATCGGGTCGCGGCGCCTGAGAAGAGATTCCGACGTAACAACCGGTAAACAGGTACGAGAGAGAAGGATGATGTTGCCAGTACCGCAGAATCGATGCCAGCCATCCCGGTCTTCCGAAAAACGGATTCTGATCGATCGACGTTCCGCCGAATAACAGGTGCGATCCGCCGCCTGTCCCGGCCGGAAATGGATTTTCCCGAAAACTTCGCAGCCCGACTTCGCCGGCAATTTTATACATTGTATAAAGCCATTGCTGGTAATTCGACCAAGTCGCGCAGGGCGGAAGATTCACTTCCAGCACACCCGGGTCGGCCGCAAGCCCGAGCCGTGTCCAGGTTGCCGGCAGATCGATCGGGAGGTAGCCCTGCCAGTTAACCGCGCAGATGTCCCCGACGGCGGTGGATATGTGCCGAATCAGTTCCTCCCATTGCGCGATGAGCAGGGGTGGCAAAAACACTGTCAGACCTTTCGCATTCCTTTCAAATACCAGCGCACGTTTGAGTGAACCGTCCGGGACCTTATCAAGGGGCAGTCGCAGACCGGCCGGACCTTCGGCCCCAGAAAGCTCAATCCGCCGGAGGTGCCATCGCGCCGTAACCCAACGCCCATCACTGTAATCGAGCGGCAACACCCAGACCGGCGATCTTGGGGCATGGGGATCTTTAGCCTGCGACCAGCGGTCCTCTACAGGCAAATCGTGGACGAGTTTCTCTCTGATTACCTTCAGTGATCTCCGGCTGGGCGCACGTCGCTTGTTCGTGCCCGGTACTCCGAGCCGAGCCGGTGAATCCGGGTGCAGCACATTGAGAGCCCATCGAGGATTAACTTCTCCCGGATAGAGCTTGCCTGGACTGAAGATCACCAGTGCTCCCGGAGAGACAGTTTCGACCAGTTTCTCCGCATAGGCGCTCGCGTACTGGAGTTTGGTGGGGCCGTCGGCCGCAAATGTCCATTCAGCCCCCTCTGGGTTCTTTGGGATGAAGGTCGGTTCACCGCCCATCGTGAGAATCACGTCCTCCTTCAAGAGCGCTTTTTCGACCTGTTCGGCGATTTTTACCATATCTTTTTCGACAACCAAATTTAATTCCAAACGCGAGTCGAACCGGCCGTGGTGCTCGCCATAATACGAACCTAGAATCGGAGCAACGTCGGGCATTCGGATACCGACCGCAGTCGGAATAAATCGATGATCGCAAAACGCGCCGTTTGTTGGGTCGACTCCGACCCATCCAGCGCCTGGAAGGAAAACGTCGATCCAGGCGTGAAGTCCACTTTGCGCGCCGCATTGCTTTGTGTCGACGCGAAATTCGCACAGAAATCCGCTGACGACTCGGACCGCCAAACCGATCTGGCGCAAAATAGTCGCGCAAAGAAGGGCCGTATCCCGGCAGGCACCCGATCGCATTTCGACCGTCTGGGAAGGCGATCTAGCTTCGCCTTCGTCTCGAACCTCGTACCCAATTTCCCGGTGCAACCTTTGGGCAAGATCGACCAATGCGTCGACGGTATTTGGGTTCCCGGTGAGTTGCCAGATATCACTCGCGTCGGCTTGCTCGTCCGGAACGATTGTCCGGAACGGAGCCAGGACCCGGTTTTCCTCCGGAGTGTATTCAAACGGGAGATGCAATGCGTGGGGAGCGAGGAGAAAATGAAATGGGTTCCTGGGCCAGAGCTCGACCAGAAGCCCGACTTTGATCTCCAGCTCTTTGCTGGGTTTTGGCAGAAAACAATTTGCCACAATATTATCGAAAATATCTCTCCGATACTGGATGTCGCTGTCGATGTTGATCGTCGTTTGAAGCTGGTGGGTGGTGATCGCCTGGTCCGTTCGCGGATAAAGCCGGATCGCGTGCGTCGAGAAACTCACCGGTTCCTCGTACGAATAGCGCATCCAGTTTTCAATTTTGACGTGCATAGCTGTTTTTTTTGCCTAACCCTGACACATACCGTTCTGAGACCGTGCCACGCCGTGACTCTATTTCTTTAGCCTGGTGACCCTGACATGAACCTTCATTGTTTGATGCCCTGTGCCCTTGAAGGTTCCACGAATCGGGGCGGCCTCGCTCGCGTCGCGCCCGAACGACACGCAAATGTGCTGGTCGCCGCACCAGCGGTTGTTCGTCGGGTCAAGGGCAACCCATTGTTGCCCGGGTATCAGCACCTCGACCCAGGCGTGAGTTGCAACCGATCCAATTAAGCGCCTTGATTCGCCGTCTTCTCCGCGCACTGGTGACGTTTCAATGTAGCCGCAGACGTAGCGGGCCGGGAGTCCGGCCGTTCGAAGCACGCTCAGCATGATATGTGCGAAGTCCTGGCAGACTCCGATCCGATCCCGCCAGATCGCAGTCAAATCGGTCGAAAAATTGGTGGCGCCTTTTCTGTATTGAAAATTTTTGTGGATCGCGTTGTTAAGGGCTTCGAGACCCTGTCGCAAAGTGGTCGATCCACGCAGGTACCGCTTTGCCCATTGAACCGATTCGCGTCCGATTTTGACCATGTCGGTCGGCTGCAGGTAGTCGAAAACGAAGGGGAGGGACCCAGTGAGGATCTGACGCGCCTCCTGAACGGTCAGGTCCAGGTTTTCGTCCGGAAGTCCGAGGGCAATAGTCTGAATCAGCGCCTCGCTACGCACAGTCAGACGGGTGTGCCGGTACGGGAGTGACAAAAAGGAGACTTCATTTCCAAAATAATCTCGATAACCGGAGGTGCGGCTCACCGGCTCAATCATCAATCGATGTTCCCGCACAGACTGCATTTCCCGGTTCGGAGGAGTTAAACGCAGTTCCAGGTAGGCTTCCGCAACTGGTTCGCCGTACCGGTAGTCTGTAATGTGTGTGACTCGGAAAAGCATCGGTCCGCTGTTTCGGCACGACACTTAATCTAATCAGGGGTCTGAAGGCAACTAGAGTTCCATTCACGGCCAGGCCTCCGTTCGCCTGCTTAAGCCCCATGCTTGGGTACTTCGATCAGGTCTTGTTTGATCGCGTTGCTCAAGCGCCCGACGGCGGAACGCGAGTGCACCGCTCGGTTCGCTCCTGGGGATAGACCAATTCAACGTCAAAACAGTGTCGGTTCCGGATCCGAAATAATGCTCTGGTGACTGAGGAAATTATCTGTGATCACGTGGTGCAATTCCAGCGTCTCGGAAAGCAGCAGATCGAGTTGAAACAGCAGTTCTTCACGGCGTAGCAGTCGAATGTTGGATTCATCTTCGCTCAGGAAATAATTGTACCAGTCCAACCGGCGGATCCGCCGGAGCAGTTCTTCCAGGAAAAATTGCGCCCGTTGTGCAGTCTGAGACGAACTCGGAAGTGAAGCCTGCAGGATTTCTGCACACCGTTTCAGCGAGAACTGGACGGACCGCGGCATTTCAGCATTTTGCCAGAGAAACTCCAGGACTTGCGGCGGTTCCGCTCTCGTCTGGTAAATGCGCCGATAAGCATCGCGCGAACCGAGCAAGCGTAGAAATGCGGAGAGTTCAATTTCGATCGAGTGCAGTGACTCGAGCCGGCGCACAATCGACAGCGTAATGCTCCGGGTCGCGTTTGCCGTGGTGATCGCTCGTTCCACATATTGTCCAAGCTCGCTGAATCGCCAGCCGTCATCGGCCAGCATCGAAAGCTGAGCCGTCGCAAAAAACTGCGGAATGACCGCCACCACGGCTTCTGAAAGGCGTCGAGTGGTTTTGCGGGCTTCGTCGTCTGTCGGTTCGGATTTGAAACGGCTCCGGCTAAAGACTCCGCGAAGCGTCCCCAACGCTGCCCACGCTTCCGGACTGATAGCCTCGCGAAGTGAATCTGCATTCCTCATCCCGGTTCGAAGAATCGACACAACCGAGCCCATTTCGCTTCGGTCGAGCATCAGCCGGTACCGTTCCGCCAGACTGGCCATACTCCGTCTTCCTCTTTTACCGGCGTGCTCCAGTGGCGGAAGGAGTCGGTTCCAGACGGGCCGATAGAGCTTCCGCTCGGCCGATGTGAGCTCTTCCATTTCGATCGTCTCGATCACCTGGATCATCTTCGAAATGGTCATCGCCCGTTCCAGGTAACGGCCCAGCCAATAAAACCCTTCGGCGACGCGGCTTGTGACCGGCCTGGCCGGCAGGAGCTTCGGACGTCTGAACGGCTCGGCACTAGAGGCGCTCGTTGTGATTTCCTGAACGATCCAAGTGTCTTTGCTGCCGCCTCCGTGCTGGGATTCGGTGCGCCCGTTCTCCGTCGCAGAAACCCGCGTCAGCGCCCCGGGGAAAACATCGAAGCGGGTCCCGTTCCGCATCCCGTACACAATGTGGTCCTGGCGGCGCGTGATTTTCTTTCCTAGCGAAAAGCAGAGAGTCTCCGCGCAGTCTTCAATCGGCTGGGCCACAAAGGTGTGCGGCGCACGACGGACTTCCGACCGAATCTCGCTCAACGTTTTTTCTTCGCCGGTGAATCTGAAAAAGGATTCGCCGGTCAATGACCGCAATTGAAACCGATCAGGCTGCTCAAAAACCATTTCTCTTTGATCCAAATCGCCCAACCAGTAAGTCTGAATCGATGGCAGAATGGGGGATTCACCAAGGTAAAAACTGATGATCGCATTCGAAAAATGCAGCAAACTACGGTCGTCGGCGAGTTGCGATCCGAGGCTGTTGACAATTGAGAGCGTTCCCTTGCGAATACAATGCACGAGACCCGGGGTTCCGATGCGGCTTTTCTGATTAAACGCCAGAGGATCAAGCCAGGGGTCAGCCAGCCGGGTATAGATCATATCCACACGCTCAAGCCCCGAAACAGTTCTCAGAAATAGAGCGTCATCCAGTGCCACCAGGTCGCCCCCTTCTACTAGGGGTATTCCCATTCGGCGCGCCAGGAAGCCGTGCTCGGAGTAGACCGCGCTGCCGACACCCGGAGTCAGCAATACCACGGACGGATTCGGTTGGGGCGCAATCGCCCGGAGTTTTAAGAGGATCTCGGTCGGAATATCTGCTATCGATTCGACCGGCTGACTTTGGAACAGTTCCGGCAGAACCCGCGCCAGGAGACGCCGGTTCTGAATCATGTACGAAAGACCGGAGGCGTGGCTGAGATAGTGATTTTTAACCAGCAACCGGCCGTTGCTGTCCCGGCAAATGCAGAGCCCGCTCAATTGCAGAAAATAGCCGCCACTCGGCGTCAGGCCGGCTGCGCTTCTCTGGAAATTCGGGCTGCCGAGAACGGCCGGAATCGGGATCACCCCCTGGCGCAGAATCTCCCGTTTGCCGTAGACATCCCCTAAGAACAGATCGAACGCCCGAATGCGTTGCTCGAACCCACGGACGATTCTATCCCATTCGTCACCCATAAAAATCTGGGGCAGCAGATCGCAGAACCAGGTGTTGTGATGGTCGCCCGAGGGGAGTTCAAACGTGATGCCTAATTCCCGAAGCGTGGCATCAAGGCGCTCTTCGAGTTCGCGGAGATCGGCCGAGGTCGCCCGTTCCAGCTGTCTGACAAGTCCCGCATATGGAGGTCGCGGCTCGCCACAAGGCTCACTGAGCACTTCGTGCCACCGTTTTAGTGGGCGGTTTCCATTTTGTTGTGCCATGCAGGTTTGCACTCGGTTACCTGGAATCGGATTGTCGCGCAAGGTCGGAGATGAGAATTGTCATCGTGATTTATTTGGGCCGGAAAAATCGGCCGATCACAGCACCGGCTTCAGGGATTCTCAGGCATTGCGCCCCAATTATATAGAGAACACCGTAACACGGCAGGACCGCCATTCCAGTGATCGCCGGGTTTATCGTGATCCAAAGTTTCAGCGGGTATGTCATCGCCGCCGAGGCCAGTGCAACTCCCCAGAGTTGCACTAGTAAACTGACCGGAACCGAAAATTCGCCAACCCGTTTCCGCAATGCGCTCCGGAGGAGCAGAAACTCGATCCAGCCTGCGACACCCGCCGAGGCCGGCAAACCGGCCAATCCCCAGCTCGGAGCCAGATTCAATAGCTTCGGAATCGGGAATGCGAACAAATAACCGAGAACAACAGTCAGGATGACACGGATGATCGCGAAACGCAGCGGAGTTCGAGTGTCGCGAAGAGCGTAAAATGCCGATGAACAGAGCCGCCCCGACGTGGATGCCACAAGCCCGACCCCGGAACCGATCAGCAGTGCCCAAACGTAAAGGGTGTCGGTCCGAGTGAACCGGCCCGACTGATAGAGGAGCCCGGCAAGCGTATCGCCAAATACAAAAAAGCTGGTCGCAGCCGGAACGATAAAAAATGCCATACGCCGCAGGGCTGCTCTGAGTCGCTTGGCGAGCTCGGCCAGGACGACCTTTTCGTCGCCGGCCAGCGCCTTGGACATTGCCGGCAGTTCGGCCGCGGAAATCGACATTCCGAACAGACTCACCGGCAGCAGCCCGATGGTCTGGGCGCAGTTCAACAACGCCACAGAACCGGATGGCAGCAGGCTCGCCAGCACATTGTCGATGTACGCGCTGAGTTGCACAATGCCGCGACTGATAAAGACCGGGACAAAGTTGACCAGAATCGTGCGAACACTGGCCGACCTGAGATTCAGCGAAAACCGAAGCCGCCGAGACAGGTAAAAGACAGTCGGGACTTGAACCAGGAGTTGGGCGAGGCTGCCGAGAACGGAGGACCACGCGACAAGGATGACAAGATTCGCCAAGGACTTCGTGCTGCCGAAGATGAAGAGGCCCCCGATAATAAACAAATTCCACAGTACCGGAGCCGAATACGACAGGAAAAATCGTCCATGGCTGTTCAGTATTCCGAGGCACCAGGCCGACATCACCAGCGCACCGACTCCCGGGAACAGGATCTGGACGAGCCGGATGGTGAGCTGTCGCGTTTCGCCGGTGAATCCGGGCGCAATCGCATCAATCAGATACGGCGTGGTGAAGATCCCGAGCACGACCAGCAGCGATGTCACCAGGGCGAGAAGCGATCCAACAACACTCGCCACCCGGTTTGCTGTTCTCAGGTCCGAGTTCGCCAATAATCGCGAGTAAACCGGGATAAACGACGCTGAAAGCACGCCTTCCCCGAAAAGATTCTGAAGAAAGTTCGGAATTCTCAATGCCGCCCGGAAAGCATCGGCTTCCGGCAACACCCCAAGGAAATGGGCTAACGCACGCTCGCGCACAAGGCCGGCAATGCGGCTCAGCAGGATTCCGGCGGCCACCAACATCGCTGGACGAGCCGCTGATCGGTTTTGACTGGTCTGCGCTGGTCTCCGCTCTGGCTGCAGCATCACGACGAGCGGGAATCATTATTCGTTCCGGTTGTGCGGGCAAGAGAAAGGATTCGCGCATTATGCCCCGGTGGTGGATCCATTCTCTCAAGTTGCTCTTGCGAACCCTTTGACGGCGGAACATCGCATCGTAACCTGTTTGTTTCCCGTTACGTTGAGCAAAGATGCATCGACCTGTTTCCTTCCGCTGACGCCACCACATCCCCCGTTGCGCCGTGCCGTGATCTAATCGCGCTCAAAGTCCAACGCAGACGGGCCGTGTCTGCAGCAGACACGACCCCTGGAGTTTGGACATTTTCAAGGGCCACAAGCGGCCTTCGACCCCGCTCAGGCCTCGCGTTTCCCGAAGAGGCGTGAATTTTTGCTTGAGGCCGCAATGGTTTGAACCATC
>CAZMNG010000067.1:0-10492 GCA_964567505.1 uncultured Chthoniobacterales bacterium | reverse complement strand
CGGGCCAGCGCCGCCTCCACTAGACTGGGACAGAAAACGTTAATCTGGGGCATCAGCTTCATCAACTGAGGCCAGCGAGGATCGGGAAAATAGGTCACGTCAAGCGAAGTCAACACGCCGAGATTCCGCGTCAGGCGCATCAATTTCTCTAACGGTTCGCCATCCAGCATCGGCAGCCGTCCGGCATAACCGAGATGCAATGCCCGTGAACCGGCCGCGATTTCGCGCTCGAGGGTGGCTGCCGTCAGATTAAAATGGTCGCAAGCACCGGGACTGGAAAGGAAGCAGCGATCCCCATCCTCGAATACTGCCACGACGCTCGCAGTCGTCTGTGTGGAGGGAATCGCGACAACTCGATTCCTGACAGCCCAGCGACCGATCGATTCGCGGACAACCGATCCAAAACTATCGTCACCAACGGCCCCCAACGCCGATACCGGCACTCCGAGACGCGCAAGCGCAAGGCCCGTATTTGCGACCGTCCCGCCGGGCAGCAGTTCGATGCTGTCTACATTTGCGTTGTGCCCCTTCCCGGCCCAGTTTCGGATCGGCCGCACGAGCAAGTCGGCGACCAGGGTGCCTGCAACGGTGATCATACCTCTCAGCGCCGGACTCGATCTGTCAGATCAGTCGCCGCGATTTCCAATTCGATTTGCAGTTTCTTTCCATGTCCCGAAGCACCGAACAGAGAAATGCGGCCGCGCGCGATATTACGCAGCTTGTCCGTGACATGCCGGAGGATTTGCTGGTGTTTGGGCTCATGATCCGGTGGCAATGCGGCCCCCTCGG
Source organism: uncultured Chthoniobacterales bacterium (assembly GCA_964567505.1). Taxonomy (GTDB): domain Bacteria; phylum Verrucomicrobiota; class Verrucomicrobiia; order Chthoniobacterales; family JAFAMB01; genus JAFAMB01. The sequence continues at coordinate 9,703 of CAZMNG010000067.1, read as the reverse complement.
CCAATCCGGCGACGAATCCATGGATCAGTGCCGCCCCAATATTGATTTTATAGACATTCAGCTTCGTCGCCGCTTGCGCGTCGTCCGGATGGATCCCGCTGCCTCCGTGCATTACCAGCGGAATTCCGGTCTTGTCGGCAATTTCGCCTAAAAGCTTCAGATTGAGCCGCGAACTGCTCCCGTGCTCAGAGCCGACCGAAACCGCCAGCGTGTCGGTCCCGGTTTCCGCCATCAGGACCGCCTCGGCCGGTCCGCAGTAGACCGGTTTTCCACCCTGATATTCCCCTCCGAAAAGACCGATTTCTGATTCCAGATTTGCGCCTACCGCGTGAGCCAGTTCAACAAATCGTTTCGTTTCACTCACATTCTCGGCCAGTGGGTGATGCGCTCCGTCATACATCACAGAGTAATAGCCGGCGCGCAACGTTCGAAGGATGTTGCGATCTTCCCCGGGATGATCCTGGTGAAGCAGGATCGGGGCGTTCGCGCGCTCGGCGATCGTCCGGACAAGGCTGTAGAGTTCGCTGATTCCCGCGTAGTTAAAATTGATAAAGTCGGTCTGAACCATCACCGGGGCATCTTCCAGCACGGCGGCGTCCACAACTGCGCGGACCATTTCAAGGTTGCTGCAGTTAAACGAGGGAACCGCAAAGCGGTTCTCGAAAACGTACTTGAGGAACAATCGTGGTTTGGTGACGAACATAGGCTTGGTTAAGCGAGGTGCAGGTTGGTAGATCCAGTTAAAAATTTCAGTGGAGTATGACGCGCATAGAATCGGCCGCAATTTGAACGGCGGCAGATGTTCGTTCGAACCTCCAACAAACTACCGAGGTGTCAAAACATTTTTCCTGGACATTCAGACAACCCTGGCCGCGTCGCCAGCGAATGACCGGGGCCGCAGGCTCTGGCTAAAAAATCTCCAGGCGCACCGGACCTCAATACCCGGGCGAATTCGTTCCGATCATTTTGTGCGTCGCCGGCGCTGGAGCGGACTGGTTCGCAGCGCACGAAGTCAAGAGAATGGATATGGAGACGGCACACGTAACCAGCAGTTGATTGATCCGTTTTCGACTCATAGGAGAGTATCTACGGTTTAACGGCATCGCAAAGAAGCGCAATCTCCATCGGCAGATTGGTTCTTGTATTGCCCACGAGCAGCGCCTGAAACCCTGCCCGCCGGGCCCCGGCAAAATCGGAATCAGGCTCATCGCCGACGTGGAGAATCTCGCCAGCCGCGACGCCGAACCTGCGGGCTGCAACCTCGAAGATCCGTCCTGCGGGTTTTCGAATTCCGATTTCACTCGAAATGATCAGGTGCTCGAAGTCATCGCGAACATCTAAATGCGACAGAATATCGTACAGGCGGCGATCGAAATTTGAAATCATCCCGAGGCGGATCCCGGCGCGACTAAGTTGAGCGAGGACTTTCTGGACATCTGGGAAAAGCTCCCAGACACCGGGGAGCCTGAACTGCTCGTAGACCGTCTGGAAATAGTCATCGAACGGGTCGATCCGATAACCTGCCTCTATCATTGTCTGTGCGACAAAATCCCGCCACCAGCCGCGATCATCGTCCGGGTTGGGCAAATCGGTGTCGGGCGGCGGCGGAAACCTCTTCCAGACAATTTTAAAGGAATCCTGGATGTGAACAGGATCGAGGTCGTAACCAAATCGCCGGGCCAGATCCGCGTAGACTTTGCCGGCAGGGTTCACCAATCGGATCAATGTGCCTGCGGCATCGAAAGTGACCACACGAATCATCGTCATGGGTAAGGTGGTTGACCTTTGAAGGATTGCAATTGCCGGTGTCAGCGGGTCGGATGACGAATTGCAATGAAAATGGGCTGTCGCTGGGGATAGTCCACGGGCGTCTTGACGGCCCTTTTTTTCAGCTTTAGATTTGTCGACTAGACCGAAACTGGCTGAGCCCGCGTGAATCCCTGGACTTGCGCGGCTAGTTGGCCGGGTCGGTCCGTTATTGTTTTTATGAACAGTGATCTTTTGGCGGTGTTGGATTATATGGAGCGCGAAAAAGGCATCAAGCGCGAGGTGTTGCTCGACGCTGTGTCCAGCGCTTTGCTGACGGCTGCGAAAAAGAGCGTTGGCCCTGCTCGGGATTTGCGAGTCAGCATCGATCCCAAGAGCGGTGAGATCACTGCCCATGCCAATTTGTTGGTCGTCGAGGACGTACGCAATATTCACGACGAAATCAATGTTGCCAGAGCGAAGAAGATCAATCCAGATGCGCAGCTCGGCGATCAACTTGAAGTTGAGGTGACTCCGGAAGGATTCGGCAGAATCGCGGCGCAGACGGCTCGTCAGGCGATTTTGCAGCGCATTCGTCAGGCCGAAAAGGAGATGATCTACGACGAGTTCAAAGATCGGGCGGGAGAAATCGTTGGCGGAACGGTGCGCCGTTTTGAACGGTCCGACGTCGTTGTTGACCTTGGCAAATTCGAAGCTGTTATGCCTTCGCGTGAGCGAGTGGCAACCGAAGACTACAACATCGGGGATCGTGTCCGCGCTTACGTCGTGGCAGTGGAGAACTCGAACCGAGGACCGGAGATCATCATCTCCAGGAGCCACCCAAACTTTGTCCGTCGATTGTTCGAGGTTGAAGTGAGCGAGATTGCGGACCGCACGGTTGAGATCAAAGCAATCGCACGGGAAGCGGGCTACCGCACCAAGATCGCAGTCTGGTCCTCCGACGAAAAAGTCGACCCTGTTGGCGCTTGTGTCGGTATGCGTGGCTCGCGGGTAAAGAATATAGTCCGAGAGCTGAACCAGGAGAAAGTGGATATTATCCGCTGGAGCCCGGACCCGAGAGAATTTGTCGTCGAGGCGCTCAAGCCTGCGAAGATCAAATCGCTGACGCTTGATCCGGATCGGCACGCGATCAACATCACTGTGGACGAGGACCAACTCTCGCTGGCGATTGGCCGCCGTGGCCAGAACGCACGGCTGACCGCGCGATTAACCGGATGGGAAATCAACATTTCGAAGGACGAATCGGCAACGCAGGCGTTCGAACAAAAGATCACTCAAGCGATCACGACGCTTGCGAAAGGTTTGAAAATCGACGAAGAGACAGCCCGGTCGCTTGCCCGAGCCGGTGTTAACAGTATTGAAGGGATTCTCGAAGTGGATCCTGAAGATATCGCAGGGATTCTCGACGTAAAGATTGAGCGGGCGCGTGAGATTCATAACGCTGCGCGCAAAGAGCACGAAAAAAAACTGGCATCCATCTGAGAGAGGTGGATCGATGAAATTTTTAGAGAGACAGATTCATGGCAACACGCGCGAGCAGCAAAAAAGAGCCTACCCAGAAGCCGAGACCGAAGGCTGATCAACCGGCCGAAAAGGGTAGTGCGCCTCAGCCAGCCACTGATCTAATCTCTACCAGCACCAAAAAAGCTCCACCCGCACCTCGGAGCTCGATGCGGACAGCGGTTCCGCCGATCAGCAAAGCCAAGCCACAGGTACCTGCACCCGCGCAGGCGTCCGCCCCGGAGCCGGTTGTAGAAACAGCGCCGCCACCAAAGCCTGAGACGGTTTCGCTGATTGACGACAACCGCTCGAAGCGATCGGAGTCCGGCGGCGGCGAGCCCAGAACGCGATCGGTGCTTCCTCCAATTTCGAAAATTCGCCCTCCGAACCTGTCGAAACCGACCGAACTTGTCGCAAAGCCGGTTGAACCGGCTGCGCCTGAACCGGTTCCGGCAGCTTCGGTAAGCGAATCGGCAAGCATCGTTGCAGACGAAAAGCTCGTCCACATCAAACCTCCGATCATTGTTCGTGAACTTGCCCAGCAGATTGGGTTGAAGCCGTTTCAGCTCATCCACGACCTGATGGAGATGAACATATTTGCGGCGATCAACCACACGATTGAACCCGACATCGCAGCGCAGATCTGTAAGAAACACGGTTACACTTTTGAAGTTGAGAAGCGTGAAAAGGGTGCGGGAGTGCATTCGCGCCCGGTGGTTGTCGAGGAACCGCCGCCACCCGCCGTTCAACCGAAGGAGGAACTCCGGCCGCGCGCCCCGATTATTACGTTCATGGGGCATGTCGATCACGGGAAGACGTCCCTGATGGATGCGATTCGCAAGTCACGCGTTGCGGCAGGTGAAGCAGGAGGCATCACCCAGCATATCGGCGCGTATAGCGTCTCCTACAAAGGCCAAAGCGTCACATTTATCGATACGCCCGGCCATGAAGCATTTACGGCGATGCGTGCGCGCGGTGCGAAGGTGACCGATGTCGTTGTGCTGGTGGTGGCGGCGGATGACGGGCTCATGCCGCAGACGCTGGAGGCGATTAACCACGCGCGAGCGGCAAAAGTGTCTATCATCGTTGCAATCAACAAGATCGATCTACCATCGGCGAACGTTGATCGGGTTAAATCGCAACTTCAAGACAAAGGGCTGACACCGGAGGACTGGGGCGGGGAAACGATCTGCGTACCGGTTTCCGCTACAAAGGGAACAGGAATCGATCACCTTCTTGAGATGATCCTGCTCCAAGCGGAGATCATGGAATTGAAGGCGAGCCCGACTGCGCCCGCGCGGGCCACGGTCATCGAGGCGCAGGTGGAACCGGGACGCGGTCCAACTGCGACGGTTATTGTGCAAATGGGAACGCTGAAAGTCGGGCAACCGTTTATCTGCGGGAATTACTGGGGCAAAGTGAAGTCTCTCATCAACGACGCCGGCGAGAATATAAAAGAAGCAGGGCCGGCGACACCGGCGAAGGTTCTGGGTTTCACCGGACTTCCAAACGCCGGGGACGAGTTGACCATTATGGAGGGCGAAAAGGCAGTCCGGACGCTGAGTGAAGAAAGGCTGGCCGATTTACGAAATACAAAGCTGGCGATGCCCCAGCGAGCCACACTCGAGAGCCTGTTCGACAGCATGGGTGACGGTCGCAAAGCGTTGCTGCTGATTCTGAAGTGCGACGTCCAGGGTTCTGCGGAAGCACTCACCGCGTCGCTGAACCAGATTGAGAGCAAGAAGATCGACCTCGAATTGATTCATGTTGGGGTTGGGCCGATCTCGGAATCGGATGTTTTATTGGCAACCGCGTCCAACGCCGTCATCGTCGGATTCAACGTCAAGGTCGAGAACCAGGCCGCCTCTGCCGCGAAGCGAGAAGGCATCCAAATCAAGCTCTATAGCATTATTTACGAACTGATCGACCAGGTTAAAGAGGCGATGGTCGGATTACTGGATCCGGAGGTTCGAGAGAGTATTGTCGGTCACGCGGAAGTTCGCCAGATCTTCGAGCTGTCGAAGGGAACCGTCGCCGGGTGCTATGTCACCGACGGCCGAATTCTGCGTTCCGGCCGTGCGCGCGTTTTGCGGCGCCGCCAACCGATTTACGACGGAGGGATCGCGACGCTCCGAAGATTCCAGGATGACGTCAAAGAGGTACGCGCCGGTGTCGAATGCGGTCTGAAGCTCGGCGAATTTACCGAGTACGAAGTCGGCGACATTATTGAGTGCTACAACCTCGAGAAAGTGCCGCAACAGTTGTGAGTTGACCCTCGCCCCGCGGTCGCTCTGAACAAAGCGCAATTGGTGGCTGTTTGGAGGTTGCCGGGCCGACCGCGGCCCGGTTGAGCCAATCACATTTCGAGGTTGTTATGAAACATCGGCTTGAACGTGTAAACGAAGTCATCAAAAGGGAACTCAGCGAGATCATTGCGCGCGAGATCAACTTTACGGCGCAAACGCTGGTGACAATCCACGGGGTCGAAATCTCGCCTGATCTGCGGCAATGTCAGGTTTTCGTCAGTGTGATCGGCAAGGCTGAACACAAGAACCGCGTTCTATCAGAACTTGCGGACCATCGAGTCGCGTTGCAGCGGGAAATGGCAAAGCGGGTCGTCCTGAAATATACGCCGCATCTTCATTTCAAGATCGATGACTCGATCGAACGAGGCAGTCGCGTGTTAGAAATCATGCAGGATCTCGATATCCCGCGCGACGATCGATGAATGCGTCTTTCAGGGAAATCGCCGATGCGATCCATTACGCGAATCGGATCGTCCTCCTCAGCCACATCCGACCTGACGGCGACGCCATCGGCTCCCAACTCGCGTTGGCCCTGAGCCTCCAGGCGATGGACAAAGAGGTTGTCGCATGGAACGAGGACGGTCTTCCGGAAAGCTACCGTTTTCTTGAAAAATCCGACCTGATTCAAAAACCGCCCGCTGAACCGGCAGTGTTCGATCTCGCCATCGCATTGGATGCGGCGACAAAACAGCGCCTGGGAACGTCACTTGGCGCGATTCACGATGCAAAGCAGTGGATCAATATTGATCATCACGCCAGCAACCCCGGCTACGGAGATCTGGTTCACGTTGACACGGCTGTTCCGGCAACCGGCCAGATCGTGTACGAATTTATTCGCAGCGAGAAGTTCCCGTTTGATCTTCCGGCCGCAGTCGCGTTATTCGCGGCAATCTCGACCGATACCGGATCTTTTCGGTATCCGCGGACGTCTGCGCGGACATTTGAGATCGCCTCGCAACTTGTTGGTATGGGGGTCGACGCGGCCGCAATTGCGATCAAGCTGTATGAAAGCTACCCGAAACGGAGAGTTCAGATTCTCGGTGACGCCTTAAGAGAAGCGCGGTTTGACGCGCACGACAGAGTCGTGAGCATTTCTGTTACGAACGAAATGAAAGAGCGGTTTGGAGTTCAGCCTGACGATGTCGAGGGACTGATTGATACGGTTCGCACCGTCGACTCTGTGCTTGTCGCCGTATTCTTTGAAGAACTGCCGGATGACAAGGTCCGCCTGAGCATGAGATCAAAAATTGACAGCATCGATGTGAACAAGATTTGCAGCGAATTCGGTGGAGGCGGCCATCCGCGGGCCGCCGGTGCGAGAATACGCGGTCGGTTGGAAGAGGTGCGAAACACGGTTCTTAAGCGAGTTTGCGATGAAGTCACCAAGTCCGTTTGACGGTGTTCTGTTAATTGACAAAGGGCCCGGTATGACAAGCCACGATGTTGTGGCAATGGTCCGGCATCGCCTGGAAACGCAAAAGGTCGGTCATTGCGGCACCCTTGATCCATTTGCTACCGGGTTGCTGCTGATTGTTGTGGGCCGCGGCACGAAGATTCAGGACCTTTTGATGAGCGAAGACAAGGAGTATGTGGGTACGATGAAACTGGGCGAAGTAACCGATACCCAGGACCGTGATGGGACGGTGATCGAGACGCACGAAGTTGGGACTCTCGATCGGTCGGCCGTCGAAGCCGCTTTCGCGAAATTTCACGGCGACTTTTACCAGACGCCTCCAATGGTGTCCGCCATCAAAAAGGAGGGCGTTCCGCTCTACAAGCTGGCTCGTGAGGGGAAAGTTGTGGCGCGGGAACCGCGATTCGTTCACGTGTACGCGCATGAAATCCGGGATATTCGGAAGGACGAAGTCGATTTCCGCGTCATTTGCAGCAAAGGATTCTACGTGCGCACCTACGCTCATGATATTGGTCAGGAACTGGGATACGGGGCACACCTCTCAGCGCTACGGCGAACGAAATCGGGTCGCCTTTCTGTTGAGGGCGCACTGCCGATTGAAGGGCTGAAGACCGACTCGAAAGAGAGCATCGCAAGAAAAATTATCTCGCTTCCGGATATTTCGCGGATGCGGGGAGCTTGAGCCATGAAGATATTGCGGGCCATCGACGAGTTGGAATCTCTCCCAGGGCCGACACATCTTGCGATCGGCGTCTTCGATGGGCTCCACGTCGGTCATCAGGCGGTGATTGCCCACGCACGCGGCGGTTCGCACGAAACAGGCGGAAGCGCCGTGGTCGTGACTTTCGATCCACATCCTGTCCGCGTATTGCGACCGGAAAAGGCGCCGCGACTCCTGACCTCAACGAGGCACAAACTGAAGCTCATCGAGAAGCTCGGTGTCAATGCCGTCCTGCTGCTGGAGTTCACTCTCGAATTCTCACGAACTTCGCCTGAAGCCTTTGTCGAAGCTCTCGCACGTGCATCGAACCAGCTGAGCCAGATCTGTGTCGGCCAGGAATGGACCTTCGGCGCGAATCGATCCGGATCGACGCAACTGCTGGAGGAGATGGCGCCTAAGATGAATTTTCGTGTGCAGACTATTCCGCCGGTTTTGGTCGGAGAGCGCGTCGTCAGCAGCACGCTCATCCGTTCGGCGGTAGAATGCGGAGATCTGGGTTCTGTCGCAAAATACCTCGGCCGTGATTTCACGATTCTCGGAACCGTCACCGAAGGTCGACAACTGGGACGGCGATTGGGATTCCCGACGGCCAACCTGAGGGCGCACAATGAACTCTTTCCACCGAACGGCGTCTATGCGGCGAAAGCCTGGCTCAACGGGCGGCAGTACGGCGGCGTCGTTAATATCGGCGTGCGTCCGACCATTGAGAATGACGCCGGCGAGCGACTGCTCGAAGTCCACCTGTTCGATTTCGATCTGGAGATCTACGGGCAAGACGTCGAGGTTGCATTTCTCGAATATCTTCGACCGGAACAGAAGTTCACAGGCCTCGACCAGCTGAAGGCTCAAATTCGCCGGGACGCACAGAAAGCGCGCAACGTTTATTACGAGTGCACAACTCTAAAAAATCCCGAGAGAAGCGTTTAACCACTGGTCTGGTGTCCCGGTGACCGGTCGCTTGTTTCGCACCTGGTAGTCTTCGATTGCCCGCTGTGTGTCCGGTCCGAGGATTCCGTCAACTTGCCCGGCATAGATTCCCATTCGCCGCAGGGCGGCTTGGACGGAGCGGACCTCGTTATCGCTGAATTGAAAATTATACCGGTGCGCCGACGTCGGCCGCTCGACGAAGTGATTCGGGTCGACAAGCTGCTGCGGCGCAGCAAGACGGTTCGGATTTGGTGCGGTCGGAATCCGGCGCAGACTAGCATTATAGGACGCCCAGGCCTCGTTGCGGATCATCGCGGCAGTCGCTGGAGTGGGGTTCACGGGATATGGAAGCGGGCTGGGACCGCCCGGCAAACCGCTTACTCCGAAACTCGACCGATGGCCTCCGGATAAATTACCCAGGCTGGAATGAACCTGCGCCGCGGCCAGACCAGCGGGCGCGGCAAAGGTAGACCCTTGCGCCATAACATCCCCGGCAAGCAATAGTCCTATTGCGACCGGGAGCAAAAACAACTTGATCATTGATACCTCCCGTTCAATGTGCACGTTAATCAGCTGCACGCTAAACCATCAGGCCAACAGGCTGCCCGCGCAACTCCAGTGCGTATAAAGATTATGCTCCTGCGGACCAGGCGCAGGCAGAATGCCTGCGCTACCTTTGAGCCCAATCCGCATAGAAAAGACTACAGCCCGACCGCGCCACGATCGAATCTGACATATGGCGAATTGAGGTTCGATACATTGCAGGCTAATACCGATTTTTCCTCCGGGATAATTGGTTGCGGTTTCAGGTGCGGTTCTGAATTAATCCGCGTTTAGTGCCAATGGCAATTGCCTCGGTACGACCCATTGCGTCTAACTTCGTCAGAATAACCTTAACGTGACTCTTGACCGTATTTTCGCTGATAAAAAGCGCCTGGCCTATCTCCTTATTGCTTCGGCCATCCGCCATCTGGTGAAGGACTTGGAGCTCGCGCTCGGAGAGTTCCGGATGCGCCAGCGATTCAGCGAGCTTCGAGGCGATTGCTGCCGGGACCAACGACTCTCCAC
>CAZMNG010000066.1:0-10555 GCA_964567505.1 uncultured Chthoniobacterales bacterium | reverse complement strand
GAGGATGCAAATAAGCGGTACAAAAAAGCTTTTAGACATCTCGTTTTTGTGAACTGGATAGAAGCATTTTTAATGCCAAAAATTTCGAGGCTGTTTTGCGATGCGTCTTCCCGGCGCGACCGGCGAATCCGAGCCGGTATCGAAATGGATTCGGGATCCTGATCGGAGGACGGGGTTGTCGACGCTCTGGGACGCCCCCTGGCAGAACAGAAAAGAACGGGACGATTTGACAGGGAAAAAAGCTATGCGAGATATATCGTACTGTATACACTACGTACTTATGAAACCGATTTGGTATTCCTTTTTTAACCGCTGGCACCGGTTTCGCGCGTCGTTCGCGGATGCTGCGGAGTGGGATTTTCCTCCGGACCAGTGCTACTCTGCCAAGGGTCGCCGTTGTGGCGGTCGCGATTTTATGCGCAGAGGTTGGAACCGTCGTGAAAGAGGTGGCTGGGGACCGTGGGAAGAGTGGGGACCCTTTTCCGGCTTTGCCGGGGGGCCTCAAAACCGGTTCTTCGGGTTTGGAGAGGTCCGCTTAGCCATTTTGTCGCTCCTGGAAGAGGGTCCGAAGCACGGATATCAGATCATTAAGGATCTGACCGAGCGCTCCGGGGGCCTCTATCGAGCCAGTGCCGGGACGGTTTATCCGACCTTGCAGCAGCTCGAGGACGAAGGTTTGATTCAGTCCGATAGCCAGGAGGGCCGGCGGACATACCACTTGACGCCCGAAGGTGTTGCCGAACTCGAAAAGGAAAGAGAGACGGTCGCGCGGATCTGGAAACGAGCTGAGCGCTGGGGCGACTGGGGTGAATCGGCCGGGCCGGAGTCATTTACATTCTTCCGTCCGCTCGGGCTGCTGGTAAAAGCAACGTTTCGTGCCGCCAAATGGGCCGCCGGCGACCTGGAGCGTGAAGAGCGTCTGTCCAAGATTCTCGAGGAAACCCGGCACGCCCTCGAAGAGCTCTATCGGTCTTAAGAGTGTGCAGCGGACGAAGGACGCAGAAAAACGAAGTCACCACGAAACCACGAAGATCGATTGCGGATGGCCGCATCGTACGCGTAATGGATCGGTTGAACGTGGCCAGGCGCAGCCGCCTGCGATTGGCGAAACAGGCCTGTTTGGAGGCCCTGTTTTCGGGCTGCTCACCACTAGGTTGATCCTAAAAGCGGTGTAATCACCGATTGCAAAATCGATCAACATATCTAATGTAAGATATTGCAAATAATAATCTTACGTATTCGAAATCGGCCCGAATATTTTGTAGGTTGACAGACCGGTTAATCCATTTAGGCTGTTGTCAGATTTCTGAGAGTTTTTCTGGGCATTCTGGAAAGCGGTTCGATTAGAAACGCCAATTCCGGGATGCTGAGAGAAACCGGAAAAGGGGTGCCTGTCAGTACAAGGGCGACTCTGGAACGGATTCTCAACATTGCACCTGAACAGTGAAATGAGGAGAAACGATGGAAATCATCAAAGGCATACACGACTTGGTTATCGTCTCGGTGTTCACCGGGATCGTAATCATACCCAGGGTTTTATGGACCTACGTGGCCATTCGCCAGGACAAGGAAATGGAACAGCTTGGGTAGCAAGGATGCGGTCATCGCCGTATTCGAAGGACTTCAACGAGAGTCCTTAAACAAACAAACAGAGAGAAAGAACTATGGAAGCATTAATATTCGCAATCCTCGCAGCGCGTAAGGGGTATTTTCAGCAAGACCCCATTGTACCGGAGCCGGCAGAATTTCGCGGCTTCGATCTTCGGGCGCTTGGTCGCTCGTACAAGGCGCAGGTTAATTCGTCGAACAGGCCTTCTGGCCGACAGCAGACGCTTGTGACTCAGGTTGCATCTTAATCGGATTGAACCAATGAGTCTGAAAAAAACAACCGGTTCCCCCCGAACGCCCTTCGGCGAGAAGCGAGGGGCGGCCGGTGAGGAGCACACCCTGGCGTGTTGGTCAGGGTTTGAATCTCACCGCCCGCCTCTCATTTCTCGAGGGACATCCACATCGGGCAGCCGGAGGGATGCGCCGCGTGTGGTGGCAAACTTCGAAGAGCCAATTATTGGGGCCGAAAAATTCGCGAAATAGCTCGTTCGGAAAGTCCAGGGAACGCCAAGGGAGGATTTCCCGGACGGGCTTTGGCGGCCGGAACGATCACTTGCCCCGGGAATTTCACGAACCAAACCGGTTGCGAAATTCTCGCGCTAGAACGGAATGTCGTCCGGCTCAGCGTCGAGATCCGGGTCGCGCGGTTCGGATCGAGCTGGTGGGGCAGACGTTCCGGAGGAGCGGCGCGGTGCGGAATGAGTAGGGGCCGAAGCGGGCGGTTCGCCCTCCTGTCGCGTGCCGAGCAGCTGAATATTTTCAGCCACAACACGCAATTTGGAACGTTTTTGTCCAGTCTGTTTGTCGTCCCAGGTATCGAGTTGGAGCCGGCCTTCGATAAACACTGGTCGACCCTTTTTCAAATATTGCCCGGCGATTTCTGCAAGCCGCGCCCAAAGCGTGACATCGACAAACGTGGTTTCCTCTTTTCGCTCACCGTCCTCCCCTGAATAGATGCGGTTGACCGCGAGGCCGATCTCAGTCACGGCAGTACCCTTTGGAGTATAGCGGAGGTCAGGATCACGGGTGAGATTCCCGATTAAGAGTACGCGGTTAAGATTAGCCATAGCACAGGGGTATTAGCGGTTTATACTTTGGAATTTCGCACAGCTGGAACAGCCGGCAACTGCTGGTAGTGCTGAAGAAAAATGACCGGATCCAGCTTGAACTTGCCGCGGAGCTTTGCGATCAGCGCAGGGTCTGCTTCGAAAATGAAATTGACGTAGTAGGCCGAGTCGACGTGACGCGGGCTGTAGGCAAGCGGGCGCTTATCCATTTTCTGGACTTGCTCAACCACAGCTCCTTCTTTAGCCAGTTCCACCTCCAGGCGCTCGATGATCTCTTTGACGCTGTCTTCCTGGCCGCGCGTATCGACGGCCAGCAAACATTCATAACGTTTATTCATAATGTGTCAATATTATTCGGTTCGATTGTAATTGTTCATCGCTGACACGATGCCATTCACGGCCACGTGCTCGATTGCTTCGGCTCCTCGTTCGATTGCCTTCTGGATCGCAGGCTGCTCCGACCGGTCGAACTCGCCCAGGACATGATCGATCAGTTCATCGGATCCGTTTGAGGCTCCGATCCCTACTCGCAATCGCATGAAGCTCTCCCCCAACTGGAGAATCATCGACTTTAGCCCGTTGTGTCCGCCGTCGCTGCCAGATGCGCGCAGGCGAAGTCTGCCCAGCGCTAGAGCAACATCGTCCACCACCACGAGGACTTCTTCAGACTGGATTTTGAAGTAATTTGCTAACCGGCCAATTGCTTCGCCTGACCGGTTCATGTAGGTCATGGGTTTAACCAGGAAAATATCGCCCCATTTTCCCAACTCTGAATTCCAGGTTGTCGATTTCGAGAATGTCGCTCCGTGCCTTCCCGCTAGATGGTCGATCACCATGAATCCAATGTTATGCCGCGTCCCGGTATACTGCAGCCCGGGGTTCCCAAGACCAGCCACCAGACGCAGTTGACCCATGTGAAACTAAGCCGACGGTGTCTCCGATTTGGTTTCCGTCCGCTTCTCTGTAATGACTTCGGGGGTGGCCGGCACTTCCTCGGCAGGTGCGGGCTCTTCACCGACTCGCGATGCAACAACGCTGATCGCGGTCAGGTCACCATCCGTAAGCGCTTCGACCCCATCCGGAAGCTGGATGTCGCGGACGTGAAACGCCTCGCCGATGTTCAGATTGGTAACATCGACGCGAATAATGTCGGGCAGATCCTGCGGGAAACATTCAACTTCCAGGGAGCGCAACGAGTACTCCAGCAAACCGCCGAACGTTCTGACTCCGAGGGCTTCTCCGACGGCTTCGAGCGGAACTTCCGAAGTGATCTTCTCAGTGGCCAGGACCGCATGAAAATCGACGTGGAGCAGTTGCCGCTTGAGCGGGTGATGCTGAACTTCCTGGATCAACGCGAGCCGGTTTGTGCTCTGGTTGCCGTCAACAATTTCGAGTTCCACTAACACGTGTTCACTCGACGCGTGTGCCAGCACGTTCGACAGTTCACGCCCGTCGACTTGAAGGTTCAGGGGTTGTGCCTGGGATCCGTAGATCGTTCCAGGAACGAGCCCTTTCGCTTTGATTTTCTTAATCGAATTACGACCGATCGCGGTCCTTTTGTGTGCTTTCAGTTTAACTTGTTGAGCCATGACACTTAAGATTCTGTTGCATTGATCTCGAAAAGCGAACTTACCGATTCGTTGGAGTAAATCCGTCTGATGCCCTCCGCGAGGACCTCCGCGATGGAAAGAACGGTAATATTGCATTCAGGATCGAGTCTCACCGGCGTGCTGTCGGTAGTGATAAGTTCCTGGATGCACGAGTCTTTCAATCGTTTGTGGGCGACATCGGTGAAAACCGCATGCGAAACGCCCGTAAAGATGTCTTTGGCCCCGAACTTTTTCAGAAGGTTTGCCGCGCTCGTCAATGTGCCGGCGGTTTCCGTGAGATCATCCACCATCATGACATTTTTGCCATCGACGTCGCCGATCACCGTCAGCGCTTCTGTCTCGGTGGGACTGACCCGGCGTTTCGCAACGATTGCCAGAGTGGCGTTGAGCGCTTCTGCGTAGGCCGAGGCTAGTTTCAGGCCGCCGACGTCCGGTGAGACAACGGCAAGATTCGAGATCCCTTTTTGGCGAATATACCGGATCAAGACGGGCGCCGCATAGAGATGATCGACCGGAATATCGAAAAAGCCCTGGATTTGCTGCGCATGCAAATCGAGGGTCAAAACCCGGTTGGCCCCGGCTGCGACCAGCAGGTTCGCAACGAGTTTGGCCGTAATCGGTACGCGCGGCTGGTCTTTGCGGTCCTGTCGTGCGTACCCAAAGTACGGGATTACTGCCGTGATCCGATACGCGCTCGCTCGTCGGGCAGCGTCGATCAGTATCAGGAGTTCCATCAGATTCTGATTTGTCGGGGGGCAGGTGGGCTGGACGATAAATATGTCGCGTCCTCGGATATTTTCGTTGATTTTGACCCGCGTTTCGCCATCCGGAAATGAGCTGACGACCGCATCGCCGAGCGGCACAGCGATGGACCTACATATTCTCAGGGCAAGATCGCGATGCGCGGATCCTGAGAATATTTTCATTTCTCGGTTGAACGGGGTCATAGCCTGGCGAAAAGGAACCCAGAGTGTAAACCCGAAATCCAGTTTTGCAAGGGGTCGCGTGCCCGCTGCTTTTCGCGCGTTATTCGAGCAACCGGCAGGTGCGATTCGGATAACCGAACGGGTTAGCTCGAAAATCTCAACACCCAAAGCGAGCGTGAGATTTTTCGCGCGATCGAGATGAGTCAGGCGAACAACTCGGCGAGCTTTTCCCTGAACGGTTTCTCGTCTCGCACGGAGTAGCCGGAGTCTGCTTTCAATCGCACTTCGCGACCGTCCGGCAGACGGAATCGCAGGTAGAGCGGTTGCATCCCAGGGTATTGGCGGACAAGGTCTCGAATCGCGATCAGCCGATTTTCGTCCGCTTTTTCCATCGGGATGTCGATCGTCAAGGCCTTGACGCTCTTACGATTGCTGAGCGATTCGATTTCGTTTGTCACAAGTCGCAGGCTTTCCTCCCGTTTGTCCAGTTTGCCCGTGATCGCGACGATCTTTCCTTTCTCGATCTCTTTCGCTGCTTTTGCATAAACCTCCCCCCAAACCATGACCTCGATTGACCCGGTAAAATCCTCAACCATGAGAATTGCGAACGGTTTCCCATCCTTGCGTGTCAATTTCTTTTCGAACGACGAAATTGAGCCTGCGATTTTCACGACGGCTTTGTCTTCCTGTTCGGCCAGGTCGCTGATGCGGATGTATTTGCCGCCTTCGATGAGCTGGCGGTAGGCGTCGAGTGGGTGACCGGTCACATAAAAACCGAGCAAATCCCTTTCGTGGCTAAGTTTTTCGGCTATCGACCAAGGGGTGTAATGGACGATGTCTCCGTTCTTCTTCGGGGTAGCGAGCATCTCGGATTCGCCAAACAACGAGACCTGGCCGCTGCGCCGGTCGCGGTGAGCAGCGGCGCCGACCGACAACGCCTGATCGATTCGCTCGAACTGTTCGGCGCGATCTCTGCCGGTGAAGTCGAATGCACCGGCGCGAATCAGGTTCTCGAGAATTTTTCGGTTTACCGCTTTGGAGTCCAGCCGGCTGCAGTAATCCTCGATCGATTTGAACGGACCGTTCTTGGCACGTTCAGTCATTGCGGCTTCCATGGCGGCTTCGCCGATGTTTTTAATTGCTGCAAGTCCGTACCGGATTGCTCGCGCGCTGTTCCCGGTTTCGGGGAAGAATTTCAGATGACTTCGATTAATGTCCGGTGGCAGGATCGCAACACCGAGCCGTCGGCACTCGGAAACGAACACCGCAATTTTGTCGGTATTGTTGACTTCGTTGCTCAGCAATCCGGCCATGAATTCCACCGGAAAATTCGCTTTTAGATACGCGGTGCGATAACTGATCAGTCCGTACGCCGCGCTGTGGCTCTTGTTAAACCCGTATCCTGCAAACTTCTCGAGCAGGTCAAAGATTGCGTTCGCCTTCTTCTGGTCGATGTCATTTACGCGTTTACAACCTTCGATGAAGTTGACGCGCTCCTTGGCCATCTTTTCTTTGTCCTTTTTTCCCATGGCGCGCCGGAGAAGATCGGCTTGGCCAAGTGTGTAGCCGGCCAGAACACTGGCAGCCCGCTGCACCTGCTCCTGGTAGATCATAATGCCATAGGTATTGGCGCAGACTTCCTTCAGCAGCGGGTGCTCGTACTTGATCTTGGTCTGACCCTTTTTGCGCTTGATATAATCCGGGATCAGTTCCATCGGACCGGGACGGTAGAGCGCGATCAGGGCGATAATATCGTCGATGCTGTTGACGTCAAACTGCTTGCACAGATTGGTCATCCCGCCGGATTCCAACTGGAACACGCCGATCGTTTCACCGCGATTCAGCAGGTCGAACGTATTCCGATCGTCGAGCGGGGCCGACTCCAGGCAAAACTCGGGCTGCCGATCCCGGATTAACGTGACCGCGTCATCGAGCACGGTGAGCGTTTTCAGTCCGAGGAAGTCCATTTTCAAGAGGCCGAGATCCGTCAGCGGTCCCATTGCATATTGGGTGACCACCTCGTTGTCGTTACCGCGGCAAAGCGGGACGTAGTTGTCCAGTGGCCGATCGCCGATCACGACGCCGGCGGCGTGGATTCCGGTGTTTCGCGTCAGGCCTTCCAGGACGGTTGCGTAATTCCAGAGTTGCTGTGTGCTCTCTTCGGTTTCGACCGCCTGTTTTAGTTCAGGATTCTTCTCGACCGCTTTCTCAAGCGTGATTCCGAGTTCGTTCGGAATCATCTTGGCGATACGGTCGGCGTCGGAATAGCTCAAGCCCATCACGCGCCCAACGTCACGAATGACACTCTTTGCCCCAAGGGTGCCGAACGTGATGATCTGAGAAACGGCTCTGGCCCCATATTTGTCACGAACGTACTCGATCACCTCGCCGCGCCTGTTCTGGCAGAAATCAACGTCAATATCCGGAGGGCTGACACGTTCCGGATTCAGGAATCGTTCAAAGATCAGTTCGAAACGCAGCGGATCGAGATCGGTAATTCCCAACACATACGCAACGAGCGAACCGGCAGCAGATCCGCGTCCAGGACCAACCGGGATAGCGCGCTGTTTTGCGTAATGAATGAAATCCCAAACAATCAGGAAGTAACTGACAAACCCGGTCCGCTCGAGGACGGAAAGCTCATAATCCAGACGTTGCCGGAGCTCCGGGTCGGTCCCTGCCCGGTCCCCGTACCGTTCGCGCAGTCCGTTCGCGCAAAGCTCGCGCAAATATTCTTCGCGGGTCGTTCCATGGGGCGGGGTGTACGCCGGGTATTTCGAAACCCCGAAATCCAGTTTCAGGTTGCACGCTTCGGCTATGCGAACCGTATTGTCGAGGGCATCAGGGACCTCTGAAAAGAGAGTGCGCATTTCATCCGCCGATTTGAAATACACCTCGGTCGGATAGTGCATCCGTCTTTCGTCATGCACCATTGACCCTGTCCCGATGCAAATCAGGACATCGTGTGCTTCATGGTGGGAGCGTTCAAGAAAATGAACGTCGTTCGCGGCCACGGGCGGGATCCCGAGCTTGTTCGAAATCTCCAGCAGCGCGCGATTGCAAACATGTTGCGCCTCGATTCCGTGATCGTGCAATTCGAGAAAAAAGTTGTCCGGCCCGAAAATATCGCTGAATTCGGCTGCGGACTTCTCGGCTTTTGTCAAGTCACCGGCCTGAATGGCAACGTTGATTTCGCCCTTTAAACAGGCGCTCATCCCGATCAGCCCGGCGCTATATTTTGCCAGGAGTTCCTTGTCGATTCGCGGCTTGTAGTGGAATCCTTCAAGGTGCGCGGCAGAGACAAGCTTAACCAGGTTGCTGTACCCCTGCAGGTCTTTCGCCAGCAGCGTGAAATGATAGGCTGCATCCCGGGCGGACGTAGCGCTTTTATCGATCATCGAACCGGGCGCCATATAAACTTCGCATCCGATGATCGGTTTGACTCCGGCCTTTACCGCGGCCTGGTAGAACTCGATTGCTCCGAACATGTTCCCGTGATCTGTCATCGCAACGGCCGGCATGCCGAGCCCGGCGGCCTTTTTCATGAGATCCGGAATTCGAATCGCGCCGTCCAGCAGGGAATACTCGGTGTGCAGGTGCAGATGAACGAAGGAGTCAGTCAGCATTGAATTACAACCTACTTGCGCCGGGCACACCGATCAACGTGGAACCCCAGCGGCGACCTAAGGTGCCTCGTGAAAATCTGCTCAAAAAAGTAATATCGCCATTGACGGTAGTAGACAGCTCAGGGCATTGGCATTTTTGTTTTTTGTGGCAGACTGAGGACCTCCCACGCCGAGGTGGCGAAATTGGCAGACGCGCCAGACTTAGGATCTGGTGGAGCAATCCTTAGGGGTTCGAGTCCCCTCCTCGGCAAGTTGTTGAAATATAGGGATTTACAAGATAAGATGGGCTAGGATCTCAAGGGTTTCTCTCAATAAACGCGAGCATGTGTCACCATGTTTGAGCTGGTGCTTTTCTGACGCGAAGGTTAGCGAAGTTTGACGAAGTAATCGAATGGAAAACCTGATTTCTTTAGCCAGAAATGACTAGAAAGACCGGCACTTTAAAAGCGCTGACCGAACATGTCCAAGCTTGTGGGATGAGCGCCTCAGGAGGATATACAAACAACGTTCCAGAGCCGATTGGCGGGCATTAAACACCCCATAAAATTCCTAACGAATCCTCCAGTATACCCACGTGATACCCGTTTTCGGGACTCACTCTCAGTCATGAAATCTAAGTCTTTCGCCCCGTGCTCTGGCAAGTTTCGCGAGAATCCGGCTATGCCGGAGCCCAGGTGAACCTTAAAATGGCGCGGTGCCACGATTGCAGTGTCCAGAACTGAAAAGTCTATGGAAGATCGAGAGGGATCCTTTCGCGTGTCACTTGGCGAGATGACCGACCAACTGCTTGAGCGGCTCACGCGCGCTACCTACGACTACACGATCCCGTTGATTCTCAACGATCACTTGGCGGGCAGCGGAACGCTCGTGACCGTGGATGGCCATCCGGGAATACTAACAGCCGCTCACGTAATCACTGAAGGTGGATGGGGCGACACCATCGGGGCAAAGCAGGCGTTGGTAACGACGCTCGATTCGCGCGCCTCATTTCTGTGGTTGGGAATGGAAAACTTAAGCTGGTGGCTGAGTCCGCCTGGAGTGTCTGAGGAATGGGGCCCCGATCTAGCTTTCGTCCGACTTCCACAATCAGGTCCTTTCATTGGCCAGTTAAAGTCAAAAAAGAGTTTCTGTGACCTGAGCAACCAGTCGACTCGGCGAGTTCAAGCCGCATCTTCCGTTGATGTGTTCGCCGCTGTTTGCGGGTTTGTTGACGAGGAAACGCGCGAAGGTGAACCGGAATCGGGATTTAACCAAGTGAAGCGATCGCAAGGCTGGTAACGCATCGTGGTAACATGTGCAGGGAATTCCACCCATGGTTACACACGTTGATCGTTGGCCGCATCATGGGATTTTTACCGGTCCGACAGGCTTTTGCATGCTGCCCCCATCCTGCCAGATTGATTTTGGATCTTCGAGTCAGACGTCGACTGTCGAATAACTGATTTGGCCGCTTGCGTCAATTTGAACGATGACTCTGCAATGTCGGAGTTGGCGCCTGCCCGTCGGAACAGGTTCCGCGCCGATCGTGTCAAGCGTGATCGGACTGGTATTTCGACTTACTGGAAAAGGATCGAATAGTGAGAAGAGGTGAGTTCTTTTCTGAAGTTCATTCAGGACCTCGAGGTCGGGATGATTGATATCGCCGGCGAAGAGGACGGCGACGGGCTTTCCTTCTGGCAAGCTTGTGGATCGAGCTTCTGAAAGTAGGCGCCTCCGAG
>CAZMNG010000065.1:0-10647 GCA_964567505.1 uncultured Chthoniobacterales bacterium | reverse complement strand
CAACGCTGGTCCGAGTCCACAGCGAATGCCTTACCGGCGACGTCTTCGGCTCCCTGCGCTGCGATTGCGGCGATCAGCTGCAAGCCGCCCTTCAACACATCGACGAAGCCGGTTCGGGTGTCCTGGTTTATATGCGACAGGAAGGACGCGGAATTGGGCTGGCGGCCAAGATCCGCGCTTACAAGCTTCAGGAACAGGGGCTCGACACCGTCGAAGCGAACGAAAAACTCGGCTTTCCCATGGATTTGCGTGAATATGGCACCGGCGCCCAGATTTTGGTCGACCTCGGAGTGCGACTGATCCGGCTGCTTACAAATAATCCGAAAAAAGTCGTCGGACTCGAAGGCTACGGCCTGAACATTGTCGAACAACTTCCGATCAAAGCCGATGCAAACCCGCACAACGCTCGCTACCTGGAGACAAAACGCGAGAAAATGGGGCATCTGCTCTGAGCATCGTCGCAGGCGGTTGTTGCAGGCCCATCACGAATGAGTATCGTCGGGCACTCATGTCGACAGATTTCCCGACGCGGCCAGAACCTGCAAACGATGCTCTGCGGATCGCAATCGTCGCGAGCGAATACAACGGAATTTACGTGAACGGACTACTCCAGTTCGCGACCGACGAGCTTGCAGCCCTCGCCTCGAATGCATCGGTCGCCGTAGTTCGGGTTCCGGGGTCTTTCGAAATTCCGATTGCGGTTCAATCAGTGGCAAAGATTCAAAGACCCGACGCAATCCTTGCGTTCGGCTTGATTTTCGACGGCGAAACCTTGCATGCATCGCTCATCGCGACTGCGGTGACCGAGGCGCTGATGCGGATCAGTTTGAGCGAGTCGATTCCGGTGCTTCATGAGGTTCTGGTTGCAAAGAATGAAGAGCAGGCCAAGATTCGCTGCTTGTCACCGAATATAAATCGTGGAACCGAAGCCGCGCGGGCCGCGATCCGAATCGTTCGCACCCTTCGGCAGATTTCGAAAAGAGGGTAGCTCGATGGGCAAACGCCGTGAAGCCAGAGAAGTCACGCTGCAGCTTCTGTTTCATTGGGATCTGAACGGCCGACAACCGCTGACCGAAGCAGACCTCAAATCATTTTGGGCATTTCGTCCGGCGGTTCCTGGGGTTCAAACGTTCGCTACCAACCTGCTGACCGGCATCGTCGCCAACCAGGTCACGATTGACGAAAAGATCAGCAGGTACACCGCGAACTACGAATTACGCAGAATATCTGCAGTGGACCGCAATATCCTGCGCCTGGCCGTGTATGAAATGTTGTACGCAGAGGATGTGCCACCGATCGTTGCCATCAACGAGGCGATCGACATCGCAAAGAAGTACGGAACGGAGGAATCCGGCAAATTTGTGAACGGTGTATTGGACCGTGTAAAGCTCGACCTGAATCGCCCTTTGCGAACCGCCTCTAACCAGACGACCTAAAGGTATGGCGTTCGGATTTTTCAAAGATTTACTCTCTCGATTCAGCGGCAAACCCGTTGATTGGGATGAACTCGAGGAAAGTCTGATCCGGGCCGATATCGGGGTTCCAATGACGCTCCGAATCATTGAAGAGCTCCGCCAGCGCTCCGACAAAATAACTGCAGACGACGTCGTCGAAGTCGCACGCCGGCAAATTGAGCAAATTCTTCCAATCGCGAACCCGAGGCTGCGACCACTGCCGAACAGGCCCAAAGTGATCTTGCTGGCCGGGGTCAACGGGACTGGCAAGACGACATCCGCGGCGAAGCTGGCCTACCTCCTCAAGCAGGAACGCCATTCCGTGATGCTTGCCGCAGCCGATACTTTTCGAGCCGCTGCGATCGAACAGCTCAAAATCTGTGCTGATCGTCTCCAAGTAGAGATCGTGTCGGGCGAATACAATGCCGATCCCGCGGCCCTCTGCTACGACGCATACTCTGCGGCACACAAACGAAACATTGAATTCCTGATTTGTGACACTGCAGGCCGCCTGCACACAAAAAACAACCTGATGCAGGAACTGGGCAAAGTCGTCCGGACGTTGCGCAAGCACGACGGCCAGGCGCCGCACGAATGCCTGCTGGTCGTCGACGCGACGACCGGAAGCAATGCGCTGGTGCAGGCCAGAGAATTCAAGCAAGCCGTCGGTCTCACCGGGTTAGTGGTCACGAAGCTTGACGGTTCGGGCAAAGGCGGTATTGCCGTTGCAATTCAGGACGAGCTCGAAATTCCACCGCGTTTCGTCGGCACAGGCGAGAAGCCGGGCGATCTGCGCTATTTTGACCGGGACGAGTTCGTTGCGAATCTACTCTGACCGGTGGTCCTCGGTCGCAGCCCGCTCGTCGGCTTCCGCAGGCTTAGGCAGCTGTTTCTTGAAGTGCAGCTGCAAAATCCTGCGTCCGTCGGTCTGCGTAATCGTCACGAGATAACCGTTAATCTCCACCTGTTCACCCTGTTTAGGCAGATGTCCCAGCAGCTGCACGACATACCCCCCGATTGTGCTGACTTCTGCATTCTCCAGATCCAGGTTTGCGAGTTCCTTCAACTCGTACAGGACCAGCTGTCCTTGCACGACAAATTCTTCGTCATTGAGCCGGACAAATTCTTTGACCTGCTCGAGGTCAAACTCGTCTTTGATCTCGCCAACCAGTTCTCCCACGACATTGTCGAGCGTCACAATGCCGACCGCACCTCCATACTCATCGACGACGACCGCGAAGTGACTCCGCTTTGCCAAAAACTGCCGGAGAAGTTTTTCAAGTGGCATGAATTCGGGCACCGGCACCAGCTCCCGCTTAATTGCAAGCAGGTCATGCCTGTCGCTTTTCATTTCACGCATCAGATCTTTGATGTGGATCAGGCCAACGGTGTTATCGAGATGGCCCTCCACCAGCGGAAAACGGGTGTGCCCGGATTCAATTGCGACCTGTACATTGGCATCGAAGGAATCCTGAATATCGAGGTAAATCACATCGCCTCGGGGCGTCATGATATCGCGAACTACTCTCCGCCGAAAATCCAGCGCATTGATCAGCAACTCGTTCCCAATTTCGGCGCCATGAGCCGGATCTTCGTTTTCGGTCAGGATCAACCGCAACTCCTCTTCGCTGTGCACCAGTTCCGTATCGGCGACCGGGTCGGTGCGAAAAACGTTTTTCATGATCCAGGTTGCAGACGCCTGCAGAAACCAGATCGCAGGACGAAACACCATGTAAAAAAGGTGAAGCGGCGGACTGATCCAAAGAGTGATCATCAACGCTTTCCGGATTCCGAGCCACTTTGGTGTCACCTCGCCGAGAACGATATGCAGATAGGTGATGATGCCGAAGCCGACCGCAATCGAAACCGCGCGCACGATTCCAGAAGAGTGGATCCCGATGTTGAACAGAATCGGCCGAATCAAGCTGGCAACGTACGGTTCACCAATCCAGCCCAGCGCCAGGCTGGCAAACGTAATCCCAAGCTGCGTTGCAGAAAGATACGCGTCCAGATGCGAGGTCAGGCGACGAGCGAGCGCCGCTTTTTTGTCTACTTCGTCGATCGCGTCCAGCTGCGTAGACCGGACTTTGACAAGTGCGAACTCGGACGCAACGAAGAACCCGTTCAGGAAAACCAGCAACAGGATGACGAACAAATTGAAAATAACGGAACTCGGCGAGGCAAGTTGCGCCTTCGCATCGCCGGCAATGGCCAGCACCAATGGAATAGCCATTATCATCGATTCAATTGCCTCCCACGACGACTTAGAAGCTGGTGAGACTTCAAAACAGCAGCAAGCCCGCAGGCGGTCATGCCCGAAAAGGCTAACTCGAAACTATCCAACAAGGCAAATGAGACGATGAAACCCCGCCGTCGACTTCTGCAGTCCTTACCAACTCGACTTCGTTACTCCGGGAATCATTCCTTGGGAAGCAAGCTCACGAAATGCGATACGCGACAAACGAAAACGACGTATGAATCCGCGACGCCGGCCACTCTCCTGACAACGATTGACGAGGCGCGTCGGACTGGCATCCCGCGGGAGCTGCGCAAGACCTTCGTAGTCGCCTTTCGCCTTCAGTTCGGCACGAATCGCGGCATACTTTTGCACTGTCTTCAGCTTCCGCTTATTCCTTTCAATCCAAGACTTCTTCGCCATAGCAGGCCCGGATATTAATGGAGGATAGATTTATTGCAACTGAGTTTTTCATAGGGTCTCATTCCAAAACTGGCGAAATGCATTGTTCCAGTTTCGGTTTTCCACCCTGTTCCTGGCTTGCTCCCCCATTTTTGCCCGCATTTTGCCGTCCCTGCACAACAATCGCAGCACGCGGGCAAAATCGCCCGCATCC
Source organism: uncultured Chthoniobacterales bacterium (assembly GCA_964567505.1). Taxonomy (GTDB): domain Bacteria; phylum Verrucomicrobiota; class Verrucomicrobiia; order Chthoniobacterales; family JAFAMB01; genus JAFAMB01. Next base: position 6,341 of record CAZMNG010000065.1, on the reverse strand, counting down.
AGCGCCCGGGTGACGAACCCATCCAGCCCATTTGAAATCAACTCGGAAGGCCCGCCCTGGTCCGAAACGACACAAGGTAGACCGGCTGCCTTTGCTTCTAGAACGACATTCCCAAAGGTGTCCGTCGTGCTCGGAAACACGAATACGTCGCTCGATGCGTACGCGGTCGCCAACTCCGCAGCGCGCAGATAACCCGTGTAACACGCTTCCGGAACAGTCTGGCGCATTTCCCGCAAATAGGGTCCGTCTCCGACAATCAGGAGCCGAACCGGAATCCCCTCGCCCGCAAGTTGCCGAGCAGCCGCAACTGCCACGTCGATATTTTTCTCTTTTGAAACCCTGCCGACATAAAGCAATCCGATCTCTTCGGGTCTTTTACCGTATTTTTCCCAGAATGCCGGATTCCGGTTTTCCGGCGTAAAAAGGGCGGTATCAATCCCGCGCGGAAAAATCTTGAGCCGTTCCGGGGCAATCCCGCGTTCGATCCAGCGCTGGCGATAATGCTCCGAATTGACGTAAACGACGTCCAGCTGGGAGTAAAACCATTGCATATAACTCCAGGCCATCGTCTCCATGTAGTTATCCTGGGTCAGGATCCGTACATATTGAGGAAAGTCTGTGTGATAGATTCCGACTGTCTTCAGGTCCAACATTTTGGCAGCCAGAAGCGCCGACAATCCCACCGGTCCAGGCGTACTGATTATCAGTTCCGTGAACCGTTCGCGTTGCACGTAATCCAGAATGTGCAGAACCGGCGGGAAGCTGAGCTTTTGCAGCTCGTACTCGGGCAATTCAAACTCCCCGATCGGCGGAAAATTTTTGATCGGAACTTCCGAAATGTTGATTCGTTGTCTTGACGCCGCAATGATCAGATTGGCACCGGTCTCATACGCCGCAGCCGCCATTTTCCGGATCGTCGTCGCGACGCCATTCACATCCTCAAGAGTATCAGTGAACCATGCACGCTTTGTATTTTGCAGCACGTCCGGGATAAAGTTCACGGTCGCGGAACAGATTTCCGTTAACCGTTTGCGGGACGGCGCCTGACTGTGAAATCCGTAGAAATAGGGCCCAAGCAAGAAGCCCATCGGCATCAGCGCGCTCAAGGCCTGCACAGCTTCGATCACGCTGCCAGCCGTGATCTGCTGCACAAATCGCTGAAAAAAACGGAACGCCAGCTGGTTAAATACGAGCGCGACGATCAGAAAAGCGCGCCGCTCCGGCTCATTGACACCTTCGGTCTCCTTTGCAATCTGAGCCTGCACATCGGCGCTTCCGAAATAGTTCGCCAAATCGGGCCAGATCGAGAGGTTTGCCGGTCTCACTAACTCGAAAATCTTGCCCGACAGAATCCCGCTCGAGAGCATGGCGAGCTTCTCACCCAACGTGAAATTCGTCGGGTTCTTCCCCTCCATGAATCGCGAAAAAACGATCTCGAGAAATGCGAGGTTCGGACTGACCGCCGTGGCGTACTTGTCTTTCGTGAACCGGTAAGCCGTGTTGTACAAACCATGGGCGATAACCAATGGGGTTCCCCCTTGCCCGCGAGTCACGCAATCGCCCTTCCGGATAAAGTCGAATAATTCGTCAACGGACTCGCAGTCCGGCGCCTCCGTGTAAGCCGACGCCGGAAAAATTCCGGCATGGTCATCCGACCCGGCGACCAGTACCTTCCGCCACGGTTCCGGATGAGTCGGTTCGAGCTTTTGGCGTTCCGAAAATCGCTGAATTGCCTCCGGCGTCAGGGACCTCAAAATAAAGCGCGTCGTATCGCTTAGCAGCGAGTCGCGGAGTCCGTTGATTCCTTCGAAATGTTTGAACAACAGGACCAGCTTCTGAACATGATCGGCCGTGAGCTGCCGATTCATATCGTACAGCGGGTGTGCGACGGCATGATGGATGCCGGCCTGGGCCAGATACTGCTGGAGTTCGTACAGGTTCGTTCTGAGTGGTTGAACCTCATTGTGTTGCGCTTCTGTGATGTTCCAAAGAAGCAGATGAACCTTCACATTATCGTCCGGAAACTGCCCGGTTATCTCCTCGCTGATGAACGTATCCTCCAGAGCCGCTATCTCCAGGCAGCCTTCGATCCGGTTGTGATCCGTGAACGTAACGTAGGTCATCCCCTTATCTTTCAGGCGGCGGTACAACAGCTTCGGATCGGAGTAGCTGTCCGGGAACTCGAACCGGCGAAAAATCCATTCAGCCGATCGATCACTGAATTTTGAATGAATGTGGAGGTCGACTTTTGCAGCCATGGGTCAGAGGCGGCTCAATTCGCGGTTGAGGGTTACCTATTGGTCGGGCGGCCGAACTTCTCAACGAACTTCTCGTAGGAAACGCATTCCCGGCAACGCGCGGCGACACCGACAAGTTCCCGGATCTGGTTCCAGACCGTCGCGTGGTGAAGATCAGGAGGATGAATCCCGACCCGCATCAATGGCGCGCTGGCAAGGCGAAAGGCCAGCAACCGATTCCAAACCAGACTCATTGCAGCCCGCCATTTGGCACGTGTGCTCCATACGAGGGATTGCGAGCGCAGGTCGTCCTCCGATCCGAATCGCCGGACGCTGTTCAATCGCGTCGTGTATAAAAAATCGTGATCCCGGACGGCAGTTTCGGCGCTCGAACCCAGCAACCATGCAGGCGCAATGAACCCGCTAATCTTTCGCGACAGGAATGACAGATCTGCCAGGCCTTTTTCCAAAAGGGTCGAAGCGGCGCCGGTCGATAGATCATAAAATTCGCCCTCTCCAGCGGTGTAAAACTCTGTCGTCAATTTGTTCCGAAACGAGTCGCCGGGCAGCCGGGAGCGCTGGTGAAAATAGCCGTGCAAAACCGGTTCGTGTCCGACCTCGACGTTGTGCATCAGCCAGCGCTTGAATCCCGGATCGTCAGCAATCGGCGCTCGGCCGTGATGGTTTGGAATCACGAGCAGCGAAGTTTGGCGAACCCCTAATTCACGGAGTTGACTCAAGATTTCCTCGCAAGAACCCTGGGTCAGGGGCGAAACGTCATGGAGTGAGACGACCAGACTTTTCATAAAAGCGGCGGAATCTCTCCGAGATCCCTGTGACGAGGCAGACAGCCCCGCATGCGACCGCAAACCAGTCGCCATACCGGCCGTATGGGGTCGAGTCGGATGGCCCTGGCACGGCGATTTGCCCCTGTAAGACCTCCTCTCCAGACCCGGTTCGGCCGCTCCCGATAACTTTGCCCGAAGCCGTCACAATAGCAGCGAACTTTTTCCGAGTGGCAAAAATCACCGGACGGCCAAGCGACACGGACCAGAGCCGAAGGTTTTCATGAAATTGCTCGGTTCCACCGCGACCCCGAAACGAATCGGCGATCGCGATGATGACTTGCATTTGCTTCGCGACCGCCGCTCGCACCAGGCGCGGGTCGGCGGCTTCCCAGTTGACGAACGTCACCCAGTTCACGTCGTCGAATGCAACCGGATTGAGCGTCCTCCCGATTGAGCCGACACCGGGTTGAAAGAAAACCTGGCTGCCCGGAAGCAGAATGACATTTCTAACCACGCCTGGAGTCACGATCGTTGCACCGGTGAGCGCCCCGGTGTCCGTAACCGTAGTTCCGCTCACTAACGCCGCCGTTTTGCCGATCTGGGCGTCACCAAGCCGAATGTAATCCCCGGGGCTGAATCGGGCACAGCGCCAAACGAACAGGTCGATGCCATTCCCTGCCTGCCCTTTGGTCAAGTCTATATACCGATCGAACGCAACGGTATTCGGGACAATCAACCCGACGGTTTTGGTGTCGCCACCTGGTTTTTGCACAGCCCACCAAAACCCGGCAACTCCTGCGATAAAAATTACGCCCAAAGTCGCCGTCACATCGAACCGCGATGCCCAGCTCATCCGACCTGGTTCGAGTATCAGGCGACGAACTGCGGCGATCAGAATCAAGTTTGCGAAAACCACGACAAACGTCAGACCGCTCGGACCCGTCACGGTCGAGATTTGAAGCAACGGCAAACTGGATTGAACCACGGTCCCGACTGCGTTCCACTCGGGAACCAGAAACCCTCTGATCCATTCAAGCACCGTCCATGCTGCCGCGGTGATGAGAGCCGCCCGAAGGTGAGCGATCGACTTCGTCCAGGCCTCTGAAGTAAATCCGTACCCAGGCAGGATCGGCGCGATTTTTCGTTCTCGGCTGAGCACAGGCAGTTGAACGAGCAACGAAACGATCACTCCCCACAACGCGCCGACGACCGCTAGACTTGCGGTGTTCCAGATCCAATCAATCGGACGCCCTCCTTTCCAGAGCCAGGAAAACGCCAGGCCGCCGAAGGTTCCTCCGAACAGAGCGCCTTGTATCGGCGCTGCCAGCCAATTTCTCGGAAACAATACCAACCCGGCCAGTACCGGTACGAATCCGAACCAGACGAGCCAATCCTGGTTCCATGGCGGGAAAGCAAAGGCTACGAGAACGCCTCCGGCGACGCTCAACAAAATTGCATAAATCCGATGTAAAAAATGTTTCATGAAAGCGGCTCATTACGGACTTGAAACAGCTCGATTGCGCATCTCCAAACCAGAATGGTTACCAACGGGTATACAGCGGCATAAAAGTGTTGCGGCAGCAGAAACGAGAAACAGACAAAAGCGATACCCGCGCCAACAGCAAACATTAAATACCACCGCAGCAGTGCCGGCCGGGATCCGTCATACCAGAGCCAGAGCCCGGCCGGCAAATGCAGCGGGATCAACCACAATAGAGATAGATTGTCGTGCGCTACCCAGGCCCGCGTCCAGAATGAAAAAGCGAGAACGAACATTCCGACCACCCCGAAGAGGATCAGAAGTAGCGCGGTAGGCCATCGGGCGTGGCCTTTGCGGCGCAACAACCAAACCAGCCCCCAAAGAAGTCCAGCAGCGGAAAAGACCCAGAGCGGAGACAGGAACGGTGCGGTCACTGACAAAGCCCCGGGCTCGTAAAGGACCCTCTTTTCCGACACCAGGCTTTGATCGCCATTTTTACCGGCTTCGAATGCCCGTTCCAGGTTTGCCGGCAGAAAACAGGCTTTTGCCGGCGCTGCCGGACGGTCGACCCCGGCTCCGAGAAGAATGGAAAGCCCGAAGCCGATCCACGGAATCCGGGTAAAGTAAGGATCGAGCATCTGCCGGAACGTCTCCTTACCGGCGCCAGGCGGGACAATCGGGGAACCGGTAACCTTCTGGATCACGTCCCGCGGCCGGGTAGAGCAGTTATCCAGCACGAAGTCGTACTGATAAAATCGGTTCTCCGGCAGCAAATTAATCTCGAGCGCCTCGAACACTGCCTGCTTCTGGACAGGCGACAAACTCAGCACCAGCTCCGTCACGCCTTGCCCGGACGCACCGACCGCCTCGATCTCTTCTACGCCTTCGGACACAGCAAGCTGATAGCGGAGATCTCCATGGGCAAATTTCAGATAAAAATTCGGCGTCTCGAAGTCGAACACTCCAAAATTGTACAAGCGGTCCATCCCGCTCAAATCGTCTCTGATCCGAATCGCGCTGTGCCCGAATGACTGGTACAGCTCTTCGCCTGGAGTGTACGTGACGAGCGTGACTTCCGCACCGGTGCTCAGTGCCGGTAATTGGCCGTGCGCCGCCTCCTGGCCGGACTGAGCGACTTGGCCGACGGCAGGATGAAGCCCAAAAATCAGAAAAATCAGAGCGATCACTGCATCCAGAAATCGCACTGCGCATCGCCTTCGGGTGGCGCTTCCCCCGAATGCCCGGATCTGCCGCACCCTCAACCTTCGCCGACTCTCTTTCTTGCATCTACCTGCAGCCAATCCCACAATGTTTCCAGGTCCGCGGCCAGACTCGCCTTTACCTGATTCAGTGAATTCGCTGAGACATTGGTGTTTTTGGCGAACAGATAAAATTTTATTTTCGGTTCCGTCCCGGAAGGCCTGATCGCAACTCGCCTTCCGTCGGCAACCTCAAAAATCGTCATATTTTCTTTTGGCAGCACGTCCCCGTCCGAGTCTTGAATTCCTCCGGCGGAAAAATCCTGGATCCCTACAACCCTCGATCCGTCCATCTCGTTGGGCGGAGTTGCACAGTAAGATTTCGCGAGGGTACGAATCTTTGTGGCACCATCCGCTCCCTCAAATACAAGCGACCCGTTCTTTTCCAGATAACAGCCATACTCGAGGTAGATCTGGTCCAGAAACTGATCCAGCGTCAGTCCTTTGGACTTCGCGTACGCCGCAACCTCAGCGATCATGATCGCTGCGCCGTTCCCATCTTTATCCCGGACAAAATCGGCGCCGCCGTAGCCGTAGCTCTCTTCACCTCCACAGACAAAATAGGACGACCACTTCA
>CAZMNG010000064.1:0-10724 GCA_964567505.1 uncultured Chthoniobacterales bacterium | reverse complement strand
AGCTTGAGCATTTCACTGAGGACGGCAATTCCGACCTGGAATCCGACACCGGTAAAGAAGCCGATAAGCACCGTTCGCGACAGAAAATCGGCAAGGAAGCCGAGCTTAAGCAAACGGGCCAGAAGCAAGAACCCAGCCGTCAACAATGCCACCAACCCCGCCAACGAAACGTAATGTGCGCTGCCTGCCGTAGCCAGCCCTGCCAGACCCCCCGGCAGAATGGCCGCAGTGGCTGAATCAGATGCCACCACGAGGTAGCGCGACGATCCGAAGGCGGCAAAAGCCACCAGAGGCAGCAGCAAGGTATAGAGTCCCGTAATGAGCGGCGTTCCCGCGATCCTAGCGTAACCCATCGCCTGCGGAATGTTCATTGCCGCCAGCGATATGCCCGCGGCCAAATTGGCGGCGAGCCTCGAACGGTCAAGCGGAAGGAGGCTCTGAAATAGCGGCAGGCGCCAACGCCCGCCTGCTTTTTGGTTCGTAGTTTGCGCGCCGTTCACGGCTCTTTAGTATGGGATTTCATATAGCCCTGGTCGCTGAACCAATCCAGCGCCGCACGTAGCGCCGCTAGATGCGGTGTTGGGCGATAACCCAGTTCCCGTCTGGCCTTGGCCGAGGAGAAAAACATCCGATTCTTCGCCATCTTCAGGCCGTCTACCGTGACGAACGGCTCCTTGCCGGTCAACTGCGCCACGGCTTCGGCTGCGTGCGCGAGCGGAAATAACGGCCACAATGGCAATTTCACGCGTGGCGGGCGCCGCCCGGTGAGGCTGGCGATTTCGCCCAGCATCTGCTCCAAAGTGACGTTGTCACCGCCAAGTATATAACGCTCGCCGATGCGCCCGTGATCTAGCGCCAACAGGTGACCGCACGCGACGTCTTCGACGTCAACCAGGTTCAGCCCCGTGTCGACGAAGGCTGGCATCTTACCGTTGGCCGCTTCGATAATGACGCGGCCGGTCGGGGTCGGTCGCACATCGTGAGCGCCGATCACGGTCGACGGGTTGACAATAATCGCCGGCAGATTGTCTTCCGCGACCATTCGCTCGACCAAGCGCTCAGCCAATACCTTGCTGCGCTTATAGGTGCCGATCGCTTCGTTGCCTGCCAGCGGCGCGTCTTCGGTCGCGGCGGTGGTCTGGCGCTTCACACGCAGGGTCGCGACACTGCTGGTGTATACCACGCGCTCAACGCGCTGTTGGAGTGCGGCGCGCATGACGGTGCCGGTGCCTTCGAGGTTATTGCGTTCGATCTCTCCAGGATCCCGCGCCCACAAGCGATAGTCGGCCGCCAAGTGGAACAGGTACTGCGCCCCGGCCAGCGCCCGGCTGACCGAAGTCTGGTCGCGCATATCGCCTTCGAAGACCTCGGCGTTCAGGCCGGCCAGATTTTGGCGCGGACTGCTGGGACGAACCAACACGCGCACCTTGAAGCCGCGCTGGCGTGCGGCGCGCGCGACTGCCGAGCCAATGAAGCCGGACGCGCCGGTGATCAGTACCGCGTTTTGGTTGGACATGGGTAAATTTCCTGAAATTTACTGTTTGGAGCCGTCTTTTTTGTGCGGATATGCGGCACCCCGCAGGTCCGCATTTGTATTGACGCCATTTTGGCACTCTAGTGTCCTGTTACCTCTTATTTCGGGGATAGGACACTAGTTCCCTCTAAGCTCCTGTATTGGAAATTGAAATGCTGTACAAGGATTAGTATGCCTGCGCTACTGACCGGGTTCGGCTACGCCCTGACGCTATTTGCTGCAGCGTACGCGCTGATCGCCCTGGTTTGTCGCCCACGCACCTATCGTCTGGGCACCCACACCGGATTCGCCTCCGCGTCGGCTCGGCAGCCCGTGACAGTGCTCAAACCGCTTTGCGGCGACGAGCCCAGGCTAGAAGAAAATCTCGTTACCCTGTGCGAGCAAAGCTATCCTGAATACCAAGTAGTGTTTGGGGTGCGGGACCCGCTCGATCCAGCCATTGCGGTAGTCGAACGTCTCAAGGCGCGCTACCCGCAGCGGGATATTCAGCTGGTAGTCGACTCGCGGGTGCATGGCAGCAATATTAAGGTCAGCAACCTGATCAATATCCAGAGCAGCGCGCGCCATCCCTGGCTAGTGCTCGCCGATAGCGACATTGCGGTAGCGCCGGGTTATCTGGAACGGGTCAGTGCACCGTTGGCCGACCCTGCGGTCGGCATCGTCACGTGCTTATACCGCGGGCGCTCGCTCGACACGTTCTGGAGCCGGATGGGCGCGCTGTTTATCGACACTTGGTTCACTCCGTCCGTGCGGGTTGCCAGCGCCTTTGGCGGCAATTGTTTCGGCTTTGGGGCGACGATTGCAATGCGCACCGACACTTTGGCAGCGATCGGCGGCTTTGCGGCGGTACGCAATCGTCTGGCGGACGACTATTGGCTCGGCAAATTGTCACGCGATCTTGGTCTCGCAACAGTACTTTCCGAGGACTGGGTTACGACCGACGTGACCGAGAGTAATTTCGCCTCGATGTGGTCGCGCGAGCGGCGCTGGATGAAGACCATACGCGGACTAAATCCATTGGGTTACGCCTTTACGTTTCTGACCTTTACGTTTCCGGTTGTCGGCTTGGGTCTGTTACTCGCGCCGACCCGCTGGAATGTGATGTTTGCGCTGCTCGGCAGCGCAGCACGTCTCGCTCTGCACTGGCATGCGCCTGCTGACGGATTGCCCGCACCGGGCAATGCGCGCTACGCCCTGTTGCGCGACAGCTTGTTGTTCTTGATCTGGCTCAGTGCGTTTGTCGGCTCGACGGCTCGATGGCGCGATCAAACCGTACAAATCCAGAATAATCCGGCCGGTCCAATCTCTCAGTAATCGCGTTGAGCGAAGCCGGAATCGCGATACCCGTTAGCTTCGTGATTTCGAATTAGTTGAACTTTTAGCGAGCCAACATTACAGGTCCAGGATGAGCGCACCTGTCCGATCTTTCAGCAATCAGTCATACCCGTTAGTTTCGTGAATTCCAATTGGTCGAACTTTTATTGTGAAATGTGATGAAGACTCTTTTCCTGCAAGCACCCTCTTTTGATGGTTTCGACGGTGGCGCGGGTTCCCGCTTCCAGGCGAAACGCGAGATTAAGTCGTTCTGGTATCCGACCTGGTTGGCCCAGCCCGCCGCCATGGTGCCGGACAGTCGCTTGGTCGATGCGCCCGCCGACGATCTGAGTGTCGAGCAGACCCTGGCAATTGCGCAAGACTTCGAACTGGTGATTATGCACACCAGCACTCCATCGTTTCCGACCGATGCGGGATTCGCCGAACTGCTTAAGCAGCGCAAGCCGAATATCGTGATTGGCATGGTGGGGGCGAAAGTTGCCGTGGATGCCGAAGGCTCGCTGCTGGCAAGTCAGGCGATCGATTTTGTCGCGCGCGAGGAGTTCGACTACACCTGCAAGGAAATCGCCCAAGGCTTGCCGTTCGACCGGGTGCTGGGCATCAGCTTCCGACGGGCGGATGGTACGGTCAAGCACAACGCGGCGCGTCCGATGATCGAGAATATGGACGAATTGCCGTTTGTCGCACCCATCTACAAGCGCGACCTGACTATTAAGAATTACTTCCTCGGCTACCTGAACCACCCCTATCTATCATTTTACACCGGGCGCGGCTGCCGCTCGAGGTGCACCTTCTGCTTGTGGCCACAAACCGTCGGCGGCCACAATTATCGCACCCGCTCATCGGAAAGCGTGATCGAGGAGGTGAAGTGGATCAAGGAAAACATGCCCGAAGTGAAGGAGATCATGTTTGACGACGATACCTTTACCGATTTGAGGCCACGCGCCGAGGAAATCGCTCGGGGCTTGGGCAAGCTCGGCGTGATGTGGTCGTGCAATGCGAAGGCCAATGTGCCGTACTCGACCCTGAAAATCATGAAAGAGAACGGCTTGCACCTGCTGCTGGTCGGCTATGAATCGGGCGACGACCAGATCCTGTTGAACATCAAGAAAGGCTTGCGCACGGATACCGCCCGACGTTTTTCCAAAGACTGCCGCAAGCTCGGCATCGTAGTGCACGGCACCTTCATCCTCGGCTTGCCCGGAGAAACCCAGGAGACGATCGCCAAGACGATTGCTTTCGCGAAGGAAATCAACCCGCACACGCTACAGGTCTCGCTGGCAGCGCCGTATCCCGGCACTCGGCTTTACGAGCAGGCGGTGGAAAACAACTGGATAACCCCGGACAAGACCATCAACCTGGTCAACGATAAAGGGGAGCAGTTGGCGACCATCAGCTACCCGCATTTGTCGAAGGAAGAGATTTACCACGGCGTCGAAGTGTTCTACAAAAGCTTCTATTTCCGTCCCGGCAAGATCTGGGAAATCGTCCGCGAAATGCTGGGCAACTGGGACATGCTGAAGCGCCGCTTGCGTGAAGGCGTTGAGTTTTTCCGCTTCCTGCGGGCGCACGAGACCTAATACAAGTTCTTTATCGATGTCGACGCAGCCCGCGGGCTGCGTTCTCATTTTGACAATCGAGTCCAACCTGCATAAGTGAATAATGTAACGAAGCGTGGGCCCGGCCTGATCATCACGGCCGACGATTTTGGTTTGCATGAGAGCGTGAATCAGTCGGTCGAACGCGCTCATCGCGAAGGCGTGTTAAGTGCCGCCAGTTTGATGGTTGCGGCACCGGCCGCGGCCGACGCGATTGCGCGAGCTCGCGCTCTTCCGAGTTTGCGCGTTGGCCTGCATCTGGTGCTCGCCGACGGTCAGTCTATCCTGCCGCACGCCGCCATCCCGGATCTGGTCGATGCAAAAGGTCGTTTTGGCGACCGGATGGCGCGCGACGGCGTGCGGTTTTTCTTTTTGCCCTGGGTCAGGCGACAGCTGGCCGCCGAGATCCGCGCCCAGTTCGAAGCCTTTGCGGCCAGCGGGCTGCCGCTGGATCACGTCAACACCCACAAGCATTTTCATTTGCATCCCACGGTGCTGGGGCTGATTATCGACATCGGCCGACCATTCGGCTTGCGGGCGATACGCTGGCCCAACGAAACGCGTACTCCACTCCTCTTGAGACCCTGGATTGCGCTGTCGCGCCGCAAACTGTCGAGGGCTGGCATCGGGCACAACGACCATTTGGTCGGCATCGGGCACTCGGGGAAATTCGATGAAACCGCCCTCCTCGATACGCTGGCCCGTCTACCCCGGCACGGTATCGGTGAAATCTATCTGCACCCGGCATTGATTTCTGGCGCCGAGATTGCCGCATCGATGCCGACCTATCGGCATGCCGATGAATTCGCCGCTCTAATTTCGCCACGCGTGCGCGCCGCGCTGGACCGGCTGAAGATACCTGTCGGGGGATTCTCTGATTTGGTGAGGCTCACTTGAAGCGGTTCGCCTATCTGACCGGCTGTGCCGGCTTCTTGCTGTTGATCGGCCTAGTGATGCGCGAAGGCCTGCCCGACGTGTTGCAGGCCTTCGCGCGCGCAGGCTGGCTCCTGCTGCTGTTGGTGCCGGCGCGCCTAGTGCCGTTGGCATTCGACGCGCAGGGCTGGCGCATCCTGCTCGAGCCGATCGACCCGCAACGGCGCGCCACCCTGCCGTTTCTACTCTGGGTCGCAGCCGTGCGCGAAGCCATCGGACGCTTGCTGCCAGCCGCCGGTATCGGTGGTGAGATGGTCGGGATACGCCTGAGTCGCTTACGGTTGCACGATACGACAGCGGTCGCTGCAACCGTCATCGTCGAGATTCTAATCACCCTTGTCGTGCAATATCTATTCTGCGGGTTGGGTCTCGTACTAATTATCCACACCGCGCCCGGCATCGGTCAGCTCTGGACCATCTCCGTCGGGTTGTTGCTGTCTCTGCCTATCCCAGTCGTGGTATTTTTCCTGCTGCGGCACGGCGCGGTGTTCGAGCGTATCGAAACGTTTGCGAAACGGCTATTGGGCGTGAAAAATCGCTTGGCGATGCGCCTGGATGGCGCGCGCCTGGACAGCGAAGTGCATCGGCTCTTCAGCCAGCCGAGCCGCCTGGCGCGGACGTTGGCCTGGCAATTGGCTGGCTACGTGATTGGCTCGGCAGAAACTTGGTTTGCGCTGACCTTACTCGGGCATCCGGTCGATATCGGCGCTGCAATTGCAATAGAAGCATTGACGCAAGCCGTGCGCCACGCGACATTTGTCGTCCCCGGAGGGCTAGGTGTACAGGAAGCCGGCGTGATGTTGTTAGCCGGTCTGGCCGGCGTGAGCGGCGACGTCGCGCTGTCGCTGGCGCTGATCAAACGGATGCGGGAAATATTGTTTGGCGTACCGGCACTTCTGTCCTGGCAATGGGTGGAAACCCATCAACTGCGACAATCTCGGGCCGTTGCTTCGGTTGCACCTGCGGAATTGTCCGACACCATTTGAAAAGCTGCGCCGTTAACCTTGTGCTGCGAAGATCGATGTCGAGCGGATTTTCATGAACAGTCGCAAATGACCGCGACGAAGTCATCTACCACTAGGGTTGTCGTGAAGAAAAGCTTTAACGGTCTTCTGAATTTCTCGCATCATCGCAGCGCCGGAACCGAGACTTTCGACTCCACGCAATTCGCCCTCTGCCGCCGAGGTCGTGTCAGCTGATGCTTTGCTCGACGCGCCCGCGAATCCGTGCAATTGTGTGTGGCTTGCGGACGCGAGAAGGGTAATCGTTGTCCGGGATAATCCAGAAAGCTGAACGCATCCGGACCCATGGAAGTAGCCACTAACATCAAGCAGATCGCCTTTCTCGGGGATCATCTTCCGCGTCAATGCGGGATCGCGACCTTCACGTCCGACATTTGCGATGCGATTTCGATGGAATTCCCTCAATGTCAATGCGTCGTGGGTGCAGTCAATGATCGACCCGAAGGTTACGACTATCCCGCCCGGATCCGATTTGAGATCGACGAGAAGGAACTCGATTCCTATCGCCGTGCAGCCGATTTCCTCAACATCAACAACGTGGAGATCGTCTTGGTCCAGCACGAGTTTGGCATCTACGGCGGGCCTGCCGGGAGCTATCTTCTGGCGTTATTGCGCGACGTGCATATGCCGGTGGTTACCACGTTGCACACCGTGCTGCGCGAGCCAAACCCGGATCAGCGGGCGCTGATGAAGCAACTCGATGAGCTCTCAAATCGCTTCGTTGTGATGGCCGACCGGGGCAAACGTTTTCTTGAGGAGATCTATGGAATAGCTCCCGAAAAGATTGACGTGATTCCGCATGGCATACCGGACATGCCTTTTATCGATCCCAACTTTAACAAAGATCAGTTTGGTGTTGAGGGCAAAACGGTGTTGCTGACATTTGGCCTGTTGTCACCGAACAAAGGAATCGAGCACGTCATTGAAGCCCTGCCGGCGATTCTCGAACAACATCCCGATGTAGTGTATATCATTCTTGGCGCAACCCACCCAAACGTCATCGCGCACGAAGGCGAGTCGTATAGACTCAAGTTGGAACGCCTTGCGGAGGATCGTGGTGTGGCGTCTCACGTCATCTTTTACAATCGATTTGTTACGTTAGAGGAATTGAAGGAATTTATCGGTGCCGCCGACATCTATATCACTCCATATCTCAACGAGTCGCAGATTACTTCCGGCACACTCGCTTATACTTTCGGCGCAGGCAAGGCAGTCATCTCGACGCCCTATTGGCACGCACAGGAACTTCTCGCTCACGATCGTGGCATCCTTGTGCCATTCGCGAATCCGACGGCAATTGCGGAGGGAGTGAAGCGATTTCTTTCTGACCCTGTTCTCATGACTGCAACGCGCAAAAGAGCATGGAAGCTGGGCAGGGGGATGATCTGGTCGGTTGTAGCAAAGCGCCACATGGAGAGCTTCGAACGCGCCCGGGCAAGCTTGAGCGTACCGCCACGAAAGGCGTTTGCGGCTCGAACGCTGGACAATCGGCCGTATGAACTGCCGCCACTGAAGCTGGACCACGTCCTTCGAATGACCGATCGCACAGGGATTTTTCAGCATGCGGTCTTCAATGTGCCGAATTTTGCGGAGGGCTACTGTACGGACGATAATGCGCGTGCTTTCATTCTCACCTTGCTATTGGAGGAGACGACTCGTCTCTCGACCCAGGTGCAACTCGAACACCTGGCAGGCATCTATCTCGCGTTTTTATGGCACGCTTTCGATCAGGATACCTGTCGCTTTCGAAATTTTATGAGCTATCAGCGACATTGGCTGGAACGCCAGGGTTCGGAAGACAGTCACGCGCGGGCGCTCTGGGCTGTCGGTACGGCCCTTGGCCGCTCAAAGAACGAGGGTCACCGGAATCTTTGCGCACTGTTGTTCCAACGCGGACTCCCGACGGTTGAGAACTTTAGTTCACCGCGAGCGTGGGCGTTCGCGCTCATCGCAATTCAGGAATATTTGCGTGCCTTTTCCGGTGATCGAAGTGCGAATCAGCTCCGCGAAGTTCTTACGAACCGTTTGGTGGAGCTGTTTCGCACCAATTCCTCGGATGATTGGGTCTGGTTTGAATCTGTAGCGACTTACGACAATGCGAGACTTTCACAGGCGATGATACTGAGCGGATACTGGACTTCCCGAGGTGATGTTGTGGAAATTGGATTGCGATCGCTGCGCTGGCTCGTGGAGCAGCAAAAGGCGGCCGGCGGTCATTTCGCTCCGATCGGCAGTAATGGTTTCTGGATTCGCGGTAGTGAATGCGCCCGCTTTGATCAGCAACCATTGGAAGCCTACGCCATGATTGCCGCCTGCGTGGAAGCGTACGCGCTAACCCATGACTCAACCTGGCAGCGGGCTGCACGTCGCTGCTTCGAATGGTACCTCGGTCGCAACGATCTCGGGCAGCCACTCTACGATTCGAGCACGGGCGGCTGTCGCGACGCGCTGCATCCCGATCGTGTTAATCAAAACCAAGGAGCTGAATCGACTCTCGCATTCCAGCTTGCGCTGGCCGAGATGACCCGCGCAGAAGCAGTCCTGGTTACAGAAGCCAAAAGGTCTGGAACAATTTGAACATCAATTCTACCGCGATCGAGTTTCAACCCAACAGCGGTCGTGTGCTGAATCGACCTTTCATTCCGACCAGTCCCGATCAGGTCAGCAGCATCATCGATCGAGTCCTCACTTTCACCGAGTCGGAGGCGGCGGCGCAGCTAGCTTGCTTGCGCGAAGAATTCGACCATCGACACCCGAACCTGGAAAGATCGTGGTTGCGGCAGTTTGACAAAGTAAGATCGTATTTGTCGAACAATGGGACCCTTTCGGCGCGTCGCCGGCTCTTAATCGGCGCATTCTTTACAGGAGAATATGCAATTGAGTCCGTGGCATTGTTCAACCCGTCGATCGTCCCGCATCCGGACCAGACCGATCTCACAGGCGAAGATTATCGCTTCATTCTGAGCCTTCGGGCTGTCGGCGAGGGTCATATTTCATCGATCGAGTTTCGCAGTGGAGTCATCCGAAGCGATCATTCGATTGAAATGGAAAACACGGCGACCCTCGCAACCGCAGCGGAGGTCGACCCCGACCCCACCTTTACGAAGAATATCTTTCTTCACAAGTTGCACGAGAAGGGCCTGGAAAACAATTGGTCCAGATCGGTGATGAATAGATTGGGCGCGACATTTACGCGGACCGAGTTGGGCGAGTCGATGCAGAGCGCAGCTCACGAAAGCCAACTGCATACTGAAGACGTCAAGAGAGCCATCGAATGCGTGCATTGGCTAGTAGAATCGAACTACGAGCTTGACTTCAGCCCCTCAGTTCCACTCTCCCAACGTGTAATCTTCCCAGTGTCACTGAATGAGAGCAATGGCATGGAGGACGCCCGGTTTGTCCGGTTTGAAGATGACGATCAACGCGCGACATTTTACGCGACCTATACCGCCTACAACGGGCGAATCACCCTTCCGCAACTTATCGAAACAACCGACTTTCTCCACTTCCGGGTCAATACCCTGACCGGGTCAGTGATAAAGAACAAAGGGATGGCACTGTTCCCAAAGCGCATCGATGGGCATTACGCAATTCTTTCACGCTACGATGACGAGAGCCTTTACGTGATGTTCTCGGATGACCTGTATTTCTGGAGTAGTCCGCAGCTTTTGCTCCAACCGTCGCAGCCCTGGGAATTTGTGAAAATAGGTAATTGCGGTTCGCCCATCGAGACAGACGCAGGCTGGCTTGTTCTGACGCATGGTGTTGGCCCGATGCGTAAATACTGTATCAGCGCGATGCTGCTGGATCTGCAGAATCCGTTGAAGGTTGTTGGCCGTCTCAAGGAGCCGCTGCTGGAACCGACGGCCGGCCAGACTGACGGCTATGTTCCGAACGTCGTATACACTTGCGGGGCGTTGGTGCACAACGGCCGATTGATCCTGCCTTATGGCTTGAATGATACCACAACCAAAATAGTGACGATCGAGTTAGAGACGCTACTCGCTGCGCTAGTCAAATAGCGAGGATCCTTTCCCCAGTGACATTCGCCGGGAGAACGGCACGAGCCCCAATCACACAGTCGCGGCGCAAACCTGGCTCAAGGTCTTCACGAACTTAGAGACGACCTCGGTATAAAGTCCGGTCTTCTTCCAGACAGCCCCAAGCGGTATCTTTACAGGTTGCGGCGTCACGACGTCCTTGAAAACAACTTGTCTGGCTGGAAACCTTTTAATCGGTTCGCTGCAAAGAGCGACGCCAATCCCGGCTGCAACAAGAGCCAGGGCACTCGCAGCCCCGTCT